>NZ_RZTB01000520.1:0-292 GCF_003997735.1 Mesorhizobium sp. M7A.F.Ca.MR.148.00.0.0
GACGACGATGACATAGGGCAGCGCCAATGCGACATGGCCGAGCAGGATCGCATGCAGGCCACGACCGATACCGACGCCGAAGAAAAAAATCAGCATCGCCGTGCCGGTGATCAGCCACGGTATGGCGATCGGCGGAAACAAAAGCGCCTGCAGGAACTTCTTGCCGCGAAATTCGTAGCGATAGAGCGCCAGTGATGCCGCCGAGCCGAGCACGACGCTGATGATCGTGGTGATGATCGCGATCTCGACGCTGTTCCAGGTCGCTGCGATCAGTTGGTCATTCTGCCACAGC
>NZ_RZTB01000521.1:0-292 GCF_003997735.1 Mesorhizobium sp. M7A.F.Ca.MR.148.00.0.0
CGGTCCCGGACGTCGGCATGACGACGATGCTGACCTTGTTGCCGCTGTCTTTCTCGTAACGGTCGAGGATCTCGCGCAGCACCTTGATGCCGTCGCCGGTATCGCCCGACACCATCGACAGCTCGACGGCCTGCGCCTGCGTGCCAGCCAGAACGGCAGTGACGCCGAGCGCCAGGAATGCGTGAAAGAGTTTCATGATGGTGGATGTCCCTCCGCGGCCGGCCGCGGAAAATCCTCCCATTCGCCGGCAGCTTGTCAGGCCCTCACCTCCCATTGAATGCGAAGCGGCGCT
>NZ_RZTB01000522.1:0-292 GCF_003997735.1 Mesorhizobium sp. M7A.F.Ca.MR.148.00.0.0
CTACAAGGCGGCGTTTTTCGTCGGCGGCTCCGGCGGCAAGGGCACCTTCACCTTCCATGGCAAGAGCTACCCGATCTCGATCGGCGCCGTGTCCGGAGGCCTGGCTTTCGGCGTGTCCAAGACATATTTTCGCGGCACGGTTCGCCATATCCGCCGCGCTCGCGACGTGACCGGGGTCTACGGAGCAGCCGGCGGCGGCGGCACGATCGGCAAGGGAGCCCAGGTGATCATCATGACCAATGACAAGGGCGCCCAACTCGAACTCACGGGCAAGCAAGTCGGCCTGCAGGTC
>NZ_RZTB01000523.1:0-290 GCF_003997735.1 Mesorhizobium sp. M7A.F.Ca.MR.148.00.0.0
CGACGGTAACGCCGTCCTTGGTGATGCGCGGGGCGCCGAACGACTTGTCGATGACGACGTTGCGGCCCTTGGGGCCGAGCGTGACTTTCACGGCGTCGGCGAGGATGTTGACGCCGCGCAGCATGCGCTCGCGGGCATCACGGGAGAATTTTACGTCTTTAGCAGCCATTTTTAGCTCCTGGCAGGGGCTTTGATCGAGCCCGGGAATTCAGTTGACGGGGAAAGGCCTGATATCAGCCGATGATGCCCATGATGTCGGATTCCTTCATGATCAGAAGGTCCTCGCCATT
>NZ_RZTB01000524.1:0-290 GCF_003997735.1 Mesorhizobium sp. M7A.F.Ca.MR.148.00.0.0
GTACCAAGAACCGGGTTACCTTCTACTATCTGGTTGCCAAGGACCTGGGTAAACTCGGCTCCCTCTGACGACCGCACGTCAATTTGCAGGGGCTGGCGCGGTCCATGCGTCAGCCCTGATGTTGTTGGGGACTGGCAGCCTTCGGGCAGGGCTTGCGCTGCTTTGTGGTGTTCGATTGCCTGTCCGTCAGCTATGATGGCTGGACAACCGAATCGAGCCGGAACCGATGCGCCAGTATCTCGACCTCCTGCAGCACGTACTGGACAACGGCGCCGATCGCGGCGACCGCA
>NZ_RZTB01000525.1:0-289 GCF_003997735.1 Mesorhizobium sp. M7A.F.Ca.MR.148.00.0.0
CGCATTTTTGTATTAGTAAACTGTATTAGTTTTGAGGCAATATCAGCGGTTTCGATGCGTATACGTCCACGAGCCGTCGCCGCTGAGCCGCAGCCCAAGCCTTTCGTCCTTTGAGTTTTGGCTTGTATAGAGAGCCATGGCGGATGGACCTCCAGCATACTAATAGTTATAAACTGCCTTGACGTTACCTCTATAAATCACGGCGTCACGCCATCTTGCCGGCCTGACCGGCCCGCCAGACTGGGATTTGCCATGAGCGAGACGACGGATCGGGCCAGCGACACGGCGA
>NZ_RZTB01000526.1:0-289 GCF_003997735.1 Mesorhizobium sp. M7A.F.Ca.MR.148.00.0.0
GCGACGTGCGCGGCGCCATTGATGCTCTGGGCGTGCCGCGCAAGACCTTCTACGACAAGCTCAAGCGCTACGGCATTGCCGCATCAGAGTTTCGCAATGGCGGCGACGCCGACACGCAACCATCTCGGAAAAGCGATGAACACGACGCTTGAAACGACGGCAAATCCCTTGCCGGAAGAACTCGCCTTTCTCGGTGAACGGCTGACGGCGTTCAACGACGGCGATGTCGGCGCATCCGAAAGGAAGGCGCTTGTGGTGTTTGTGCGCGACGAGGATGGCGCGGTCGTCG
>NZ_RZTB01000527.1:0-289 GCF_003997735.1 Mesorhizobium sp. M7A.F.Ca.MR.148.00.0.0
GAGAGGTGATCCGACGGCCGGGAACGCCAGGACCGCCCCAGACGCTGGCGCAGGACCCTTTCCGCCGCCAGATAGGGAAACCACAGGGACAGGATTCTTTGGCCGGTTTCTTTCCCCACCTGCTCCTTCGTCGCCCGCTCTTTCGTCGAATGCGCATTCATCGGGGTTCCACTCCAGTGTGAATTGTCCAGGCAGGGCCGTGCGGCTCTTGCCGATGGTGAGGATGAAGGCCGGGCGGTCGATCGAACCGGCCAGCGGCCCGGCGATGGTGTCGCGCGGTGTTGCCGGC
>NZ_RZTB01000528.1:0-288 GCF_003997735.1 Mesorhizobium sp. M7A.F.Ca.MR.148.00.0.0
CACTCGTGCACAGCGGAACGCTGCGTTCCGGTTTCGGCGAAACGTCGGAAGCGATTTACCTGACCCAGGGCTATGTCTACGAAACGGCACAGGCCGCCGAAGCTCGTTTCAAGGGCGAGGAGCCGGGTTTCATCTATTCGCGCTACGCCAACCCCACCGTCGACATGTTCGAGAAGCGCATGTGCGCGCTCGAAGGCGCCGAAGACGCCCGCGCCACCGCGTCCGGCATGGCCGCGGTGACGGCCGCCCTTCTGTGCAGCGCCAAGGCCGGCGACCATATCGTGGCGG
>NZ_RZTB01000529.1:0-288 GCF_003997735.1 Mesorhizobium sp. M7A.F.Ca.MR.148.00.0.0
ATCAGGGTTGCGGAGATCGCCGACTTGCGGCCGGCGCTGGAACAGGCATTCACCGGCGGCGGCGTGCATCTGGTCGTCGTGCCCATCGACTATTCCGAAAACATCAGGGTGCTCGTCGACGAACTGCGCGAGCGGCTGCCGGTGCCGCAGACGCCCTGACGGCAGCGACAAAGCCGCCGTCAGGGATTGCTTGGGCGGAAGACCCTACACCTTGCAGTAAGGCGTTACCGGCGCGATGGTGCCGAAGTCCTTAGCGATCTCGTAGCCGATGCCGTCGGCCGCCGCCTT
>NZ_RZTB01000052.1:0-42218 GCF_003997735.1 Mesorhizobium sp. M7A.F.Ca.MR.148.00.0.0
TTTTCCTGCCGATGTCGCAATCGGTGACGATCCAGGTGAGTGCCAATCTGGGTGACATCGTCGTTGGCGACGAGAAGATCGCCGATGCGCAGCCGATGACCGACCGCACGCTCTATGTGATCGGCAAGGGCGCCGGCACCACCACCGTCAATCTGTTCTCCACGGACAAGCGCTCGCTCGGCGCCCTGCAAATCGAGGTCGGCGTCGACGTCAGCGACATGGCGCAGGCAATCCGCCAGGTGGCGCCGAAGTCACGCATCGAAATCGGCTCGGTCAACGGCAAGGTCAGGCTCGGCGGCCATGTCAAGGACGGCGCCACGCTGGCAGCCATCCTGGAGGTCGCGCAGCAATACGGCCCCAACGCGATCATCAACTCGGTGATCGTAGACGACAGCCAGCAGGTCAATCTCGAAGTGCGCGTGCTGGAAGCCAAGCGCAATGCCGGCCGCGATCTCGGCGTGTCGATCCAGAGCAGAAACAGCAGCGGTACGACCCGGGTTGGAACTGGCGTCGCCACCGTCGACAAGGACGGAGCAGTGCTTGGCGCAGGCGATCTCGTCAGCGGCCTCCTGTCTAACAGCAATCCGTTTGCGGCGCTTATCACACGGGTCATCGACAGTAATATCAAAGTCGATTTGATCATCGAGGCGCTTGAGTCGAAGGGGGTGGTACGGACATTGGCCGAACCGAACCTCACCACCCTCTCCGGAGAACCAGCTAATTTCAACGCGGGCGGCGAAGTGCCCGTGCGTCGCATTGTCGATGATGAGGTCGTCATCGAATACAAACAGTTTGGCGTCAATCTTACGTTCACGCCCGTCGTGCTCGCCGACGACAAAATTCACATCAAGCTTGCCCCAGAAGTCAGCGACCTGACCGGCTTCACCACCGCCGGCGATCCGATCTTCACCAATCGCAAACTGGCAACAGTGGTGGAGTTGCGCGACGGACAGAGCTTCGCGGTCGGCGGACTCCTATCCAGCAAGAGCGTCAAGAACCAGAACCAAGTCCCATGGCTCGGCCAGGTGCCCATCGTTGGTGCTCTATTCCGCAATTCGAGCAGCCAGAAAGAAGAAACCGAACTGGTTATCATCGTCACGCCGCATATCGTGCGACCAGTGAAGCCCGGCGAGCAGCTGGCCACGCCGTTCGACAAGACGCGGCCCGCCAACGATCCGGAATTCTTCGTGCTCGGCCAGCTTGAAGTAACCAAGGACATGGTCCGCAAGTATGAACTGGGCGAAGGCGTCACCGGCCCCTATGGCCACATGCTCGACTTCAAATCGAAGGACAAGATGCTCTATGTCAAAAAATAGCGCCTTGATCCTCGTGCTGTGCACCGGCCTGCTGACAGGCTGCGCCGCGGATTATTTGAACCACTACGATACAGTGACCCTGGCCGCCGGCGACACTCAGAAGTTCAATTCGATGCTGCAGACGGTCGACCCGCTCAATCCGAACTCAAGGAATACGAAGATCGAAAGCGACGGCGCGCGCGCCGCCGGTGTTGCACAGAGCTACAGATTTCCGCCACCACCGCCACCGCCGCCAGCGATCACGGTCAATGTCGGCGGGTCTGGTGTGACGCAGTGAACTGAACGGAAGGATGCGGAGGGCGCCGGGCGTGCGAGGGGCCCTAGCGCGAAGTAAAAGAAAGTAAGGTCATGTTGGGGACCATTCGAGCCTTCTGGAACGATCAACGCGGCGTCGCGATGATCCTGGTGGCTATCATGCTGCCCCTGCTTATCGGCTTCGCTCTGCTGGCAATCGATATGAGCCGGGCCAACGGACTGCATAACGATCTGCAGAAGGGTGTCGATGCGCTAGCGCTTGCGACGGCTGCCGAGTTGGACGGCAGATCGGATTCGATCACAAGAGCCAATCTGGCGAAGACGACCCTTCTCACCAACAAAACCAAGTTTTCAACGGCGGGTGATCACACGCTTGCTGTGTCTGATGTCACTGTCACATATCTGACCGGAATACCCGCCGACGACAGCACCAGGTTGAACGCCGCCGGTGTCGACGCCAATGGCGTGAACTGGGCAAGCACTGACCCCAAAGCCGTGACATTCTCTCTGGTGACGGTGAACGCTTCCGGCCTGGCGGATGGTGCCGGTGCTTTCGCGACAATCTTTCCGGCAAGCTTTATCGGCAGCAACGACACATTTGATATCCAACCCCAGGCTGTAGCCGGGTTTGTCCAGTCCATTTGCGAAACGGTGCCGATCTTCATGTGCAATCCGTTCGAGACGACCGATCCGTTGACCAGCAAGACGATCCAGCAGGCTTTTGCCGCCGGGCTCACCTATAGTCGCGAATATCGTATTCTCAAGGTCGACTCGAATCCTGGTCCAGGCAATTTCGGACTGATCGACAACAATCTGGCTTCACTGCGAGACGCCCTGGCAATGGGCACAGCAGGCACTTGCTATCAACGCGATGAGCTCACCACGAAAACCGGCGTCACCCTGGGCCAGGTCAACGCTGGGCTCAACGTCCGCTTCGACATCTACAGTTCCTCGCTTAAGTCGCATGACAAGGACTGGGCATATCGGCCGGCAACCAATGTGCGCAAGGGAGTGGACAAGACCGCCAACTGCAACAAATACACGCCCAACACAGACGGAACAGCGATGGCGCTGCCGCCAGGCGACAGCTTCGATTCCGCCACCGGCATGACGAACTCGACTTGGGATCGCACCAATTATTGGCTGATCAATCACGGCGCGGCATACCCCAACGTCCCGAGCACCACCAACCCGACCGGCGCCACTGTGCCGGCTTCCAGATATGACGTCTATAAGTACGAGATCGCGAATGGGCTCGTCGGGGACCAGTCCCTTGCGCCGACAAAGGAAACCGGCGTCCCAGCCTGCTTCAAAGGCGCGACGCCGACCCTGGATCCTGATCGCCGGCTGCTCAACATGGCGATCGTGGACTGCATTGCCAATCAAGCCAAGATCAATGGCCATACCCAGCTCAAGCCTGATGGCTATGCCAGCGTCTTCATAAACAGCCCGATCCAGAAGCAGGATAACAGCAAGGACGATGAGGACACCACGGCCGGGGAGAAGCCTATCAGCCTGGAGATCGTCGACGTCGATGGAGGATTTGCCAACAACACGCTTGTCGACAAAGCGTTCCGCAACGAAGCCCAGTTATATCGGTAAGATTGACATGACCAGGTTCGGCAAAATCATCCGGCGGTTCCGAGGCGACGAAAGTGGCGCCGCTTTGGTGGAAGTCGCGATTACCGCACCACTCGTATTGCTGTTATCGGCCGGTGTGTTCGAGTTCTCCAACATGCTGAACACGCGCCTGCTTCTCGAAGCCGGCGTTGAGGATGCGGGCCGCTACATGGCCCGATGCAGCAGCGATTGGGAAACTTGCAAGGGGCGCGCTCAAAACCTTGCTGCCTATGGGACGATCACTAGCGGCAGCGCCAGGGTGACTGGATGGCTTCCAGCCACAGTTTCGATCACCAAGGCTTTGTCCACGCCAGCGGTCGATGTGGCCACGGGCACGCAGCTTTATCTTAGCAGCACGACCAATGTCGATGTCGTGGACGTCAGCACGTCCTATTCTTATCCGGACGTTGGATTCTGGTCGTATATTGGGTTTGGGGCTCTGACCCTTAGCGTATCGCACCAGGAACGAGTCATTGGATGGTGACGGAGCGCACCAAGTTTTGGACCAACCAGTCCGGAGCGACTATGGTCGAAATGGCCATAGTGATGCCGCTGCTGTTGACGCTTCTGCTTGGCTTCGTCGATTTCGGCTACGCGTTTTACCAATGGAATGCAGGGAATAAAGCGGTGCAGGCCGGCGCAAGGCTGGCGCAGATTTCTACACCTGTCGCCAGCGGGCTTCTGGCCGAGACGATAACGCAGAGCGATGTAACCAAAATCGGCACTGCGGTACCCGCAAACACTTACAACTATATCTGCACCGCCAACACCGCTGGAAGCGTCTCTTGCGTTTGCGGCACAGGCGCTACATGTCAGAATCTCAATGTCAGCCAGGCCGCCTTTGATTTCATTTTCAGCGGCAACAGCAGCCGGGCCGGAATGCAGACATTCCTGCCGCTGCTGGCCAAGTCCGAAGTCAGAATTCAATACCAGGCGTCTGGCCTAGGCTACTGGACGCGGCCCAGCGGGCCGGTGCCGACCATCACTGTCAGCATCACCAACCATCCCTTCCAGTTCTTCTTCCTGGGCGGACTGCTCGGATTCGGAAACATCACCATGCCCTCCATGCTGAGCACGGTCACGGGCGAAGATTTGAAGAGCACCTTCCCATGAATGCCATCAACACCAAGGTTACGCCGACCAAGCGCAAGCAGGTGGCGCTGTTTTCGTCGGATCCGAATTTCAAGCGCGATGTGGCGACGCGGCTCGATGCGCTGGCGATCTATGACGTCAGGGTCTCCGAGACGAGCGACTTCCTCAAGGGGCCGCCGGCCGATACGCGCCCGGGCATCGTCATCCTCGATCTCGGCAATGGCGAGCTGCTCGGCAGGCCCGGCATCGTCGAGGCGCGCGCGCTGTGGGCCAGCGTGCCGCTGATCGCGGTTTCCGACGAGCTGAGCTCGGAGCAGACGCGCGTTTTGGTGCGCATGAACGCCTCGGACTGGCTGCACAAGCCGCTCGACGGCAAGGAGCTGCTCAATGCGGTGACTTTCCACGACACCGGCAACCAGGGAACGAAGAGCCGGATCATCACCTTCATCAGCGCCAGCGGCGGCGCCGGCGCCACGACGCTGGCGCTGTCGGCGGCCGAGTTCCTGGCTTCGAAATCGGCCGAGCGCGCGGCGTCCACCTGTCTCGTCGACCTGGATTTCCAGAGCGCCAATTGCGGCGCCTATCTCAATTTGTTCAACCAGTTCGACCTTGCCGGCATCATCGGCCAGCCGGAGCGGCTCGATGTCGAGCTGATGGACGTCATCAAGCTGTCGCGCCCGTCCGGCCTCACCCTCTACGCATTCGAGCGGCCGCAACTGCCATTCGAGCCGCATGGCAGCGATTTCGTCTTCCGGCTGCTCGACCTCGTCGCCTACCGCTTCGACGACATCGTCATCGACCTGCCCAATCTGGAAACGCCCTGGCACAATTCCGTGCTGTCGACGAGCGACGAGATCTTCATCGTCTTCGAACTCAATGTCGCGTCGCTGCGGCAAGGCAAGCGGCTCTACAAGAAAATCCGCGAGCTGCGCGGCAATGCGGTCAGCATCACGCTGGTCGCCAACAAGCACAAGCGCAAATGGTTCGGGAACCATTTTTCGCGCAGCGAGCTCGAAAAGATATTCAAGGCGCCGCACATCAAGTCGGTCGCGCTCGACAATGCGCTCCTGACCGATGCGCTGAACAGGGCCATCCCGCCTTCCGAAGTGGATGGGCGGGCGCGCTTCAACAAGGATCTGAAGCGGATGTTCAAAGAGCGGCTCGATGACGCTGCCCGATAGAAATCGGATCGCCCCAATGCTCGCCGGCGCCTGCGTGCTCGGCGTGGCGCTGGCGCTGTCCGTCCACGACTTCGCCGAAGCGCGATCAGCACTTTCGGAGCGGCCGCCGCTGCCGGCGATGGGGCCTAGCCTGCGCAAGGCCGTTGCCTTCGCAACCGCCGAGCAGCCGGGCACGATCGTCATCCGCAAGGACGAGAAGGCGCTTTACCTGGTGACCCGCCAGGGCCAGGCGCTGCGCTACCAGATCAGCGTCGGGCGCGACGGGTTCGGCTGGACCGGCATCGTCAAGGTCGGGGCGAAGACCGAATGGCCGGAGTGGCGCCCGCCGCAGGAAATGCGCGCCCGCCAGCCGGAGCTGCCGAAAATGGTGCCCGCCGGCCCCTACAATCCGCTTGGCGCAAGGGCGCTCTACCTGTCGCGGGACGGGCGCGACACGCTCTACCGCATACACGGCACCAACGACCCGTCGGGTGTCGGCTTCGACGGGACATCGGGCTGTTTTCGACTCACCAACACGGATGTGATCGATCTTTTCAAACGCGTCGCGGTTGGCGCAAAGGTGGTGGTCCAATGACGATGATCAGCGAACCGGACATGCCGGCGATCGATATCGGAAACCAGGAACAGCGCGAACCGGTTGCCACCGAGAAATTCAGCAAGGCAAAGACGATCGGCGTCATCGTCGCCGGTGGCGCGCTTCTGATCACCGGCATCAACATGGCGGCCGCGGTCTATCTCTATCGGGGCATGAGCGACCTGCGTTTCGTCGAGGCGCGGCTGGAGCAGCTCGGCGCGTTCGAGCAGCGGATCGCGGCCCGGCTCGACACGGTCAACAACGGTTTTCAGAGCCGGTTCGAGAAACTGGACAGCCAGTTGCAAGGCAGCTTCAACGAGATCGATGCCGGCATTGCCCGGCTGGGGCAGACTATGCCGGTTGCTGGCGGCGAGGCCATGCCGGGTGCGGAAGAACCGTCCGAATTCGCCACCAGCACGCTGGCGCAAGCACCCGAAGCGCTCGACGGCGAGAGCGAACCCGGCGTCATCGAAGCGCCCGCACCCAGGAGGAGAATCGCGTCGGCCTCGCCCCCTGCCCCAAGCTCCAACTACCAGCGCATCCAGCAGCCCGACGGCAAGGTCTATTACCGCCGGATCAACTAGACGCCATTGCTCTAGAGATCGCGCTGCAGCGCCAGGATGCGGATGGCCCGGACGGACCGCTCCCGCGCCTCAGTGAGGAAGGCGATGTGGCAGTAGGCACAGGCCACTATACCCAAAAGCAGCACCAGGCTGTTCTTCAAGGTGAAATCGACGGCCAGCGAATACGGAAGACCCTTGGGCGAGGTGAATTCGGCAATCGTGCTTGCAGTTTCCGAATGGCTGCCGACGGCGATCATCAGGCCAGCGAAAATCAAGGCGACATGGTTGGCGAGGAACGAGGATGCCGACCTTTTGGCGTGGCACGCTATCCAGCAGACGATCGCTGCGGCGGCAAGGATGACGGCGTCGATAGCCATGGAGCCGCCCAGCCAGACATCGACCTGCTGCCAAAGCACCGTCGACAGAGGGCGCAGTTCAAGCCATAGCCACCATGCGGTGGGGCTGGCCGGATAGGTGCCCAGCAACAAGGTCGCCATGCGCTCCCCTGCCAGGACCGCCAGAATGAGAAACGGAAAGGCGAAAAGCAGAAGCGGCTGGCGTTTCATGTTCCCTCGACAATCTGCAAGCCAGGATAGGCCGTATAGATTGCTCAAGGCTTAACGGCCTACTTCCGGCCCTCTCCCGATTGCGAGCGTTCGAGGACGGCAAAGAAGATCACGGTGAGCAGAAGGACGATCAGCAGCAGCACGAACGCGGCTGCCGCGCCTTCATTGAGCGAAAGGCCGAGAAAGGCACGGCGATAGGCAAAGAAGCTCAGCACTTCGGTCGCGTTGCCCGGCCCGCCCTTGGTCAGGACATAGGGCAGATCGTAGGTCCGGAACTCGTTGATCAGCTGGATGATGATGGTGATCGCCGCGACCGGCCGAAGCATCGGCAGGGTGATGTAGAAGAATTGCTGCCAGCCGCGCGCGCCATCCACTTCAGCCGCCTCATAGGGATCTCGCGGCAAAGCGGCGAGCCCCGCGGCGAGGATCAGCACGACGAAGGACATTTGCTGCCAGATGTCGATCGCCGCCATCGTCCAGAGCGCCATGCCTGGCGTGCCTAGCCAGTCGAGGCGCGGCAGGCCGAACGTTTCCATGAGATGATTGGCGATGCCGAGATTGGGCTGGAGCAGCATGCGCCAGATCAGGGCGACGCTGATCGGCGACATCGCCATGGGAATGGTCAGAACCGCGAAATAGATCGGCTTCATCCGGACCGTCCGGTTGAGCATCAGGGCAATGCCGAGCCCGATCACGAATTCGCCGACCACCGTCACCGCCGAATAGCGCACGGTGAGCCAGAGCGCGTTCCAGAACAGCTCATCGCCGATCATCGAGGCGAAATTCTTGAACCCGACAAGCGGCAGAAGCTGCGGCTTGATCAAGGTCATCGAGGAGATCGAGAGGATGCAGGCATAGGCCAGGGGAAAGCCCATCACGATCGCCAGCAGCAGGAGGCCGGGCAAGGCAAAGGCCCAGCCGGTCCGCCATTCGCGGCCACGGGCAGCCAATCCTTTTTTGATCGCATTGAACATCGTAACCGAGCCTTGGTCGGGGTGTGGCGTTGCTGATCTCGTCAAGATCCGGGGTCTGGACAAGATCCGGCGCGGCTGACACCGCCGCGCCGGATCTCCTGGCCGAGCCGGACCGCTATTTATCGAGGAGCCCCTGCAAGCCGTCGGAAGCCGCCTTCAGTGCTGCCTCCGAAGTCGCCTGGCCGCCAGCCGCCAGCGACAGCTGGGTACCGAGCAGATCCTCGTATTGCGCCGAATAGGTGAAGATCGGGAACGACTTGCCGGTCGCCACCACATCCTCGGCGGTCTTGTAGAAGGGATATTTCGCCAGCACCGCCGCATCGGCATAGACATCGCTGCGCACCGGCGCGTGGCCCTCGAGCGCGCGCTTCACCGAAACATCCTTGCTCTGCACCCACTGGATGAAGGTCCATGCGGCTTCCTGCTCTTCCGGCGACGTGTTCTTGGGAATGCCCCAGCCCCAACCGCCGCTTTCGCCATGGCCACCCGGCATCACCGACAGGCCGACCTTGCCGGCGACCGTCGGACACTTCACGGCATCGTCCATCTGCGGCAGCATCCACCAATAGGTGACCATGCTGAAGGCGGAACCGCTGCACATCAGGCGCATGGTGTCGTCGAGCGTCGCCGACACGGCACCCTGCTGGGCGCCGTGCTGGATGTTGTCGACATAGAGATCGAGCGCCTTCTTGGCCTCTGCCGTGTCGAGGCTCGCCTTGCCGTCGGCATTGAGATAGCTGCCGCCGGCGGAGAACAGGTAGTTGGAGAATTCCATGCTGTTGGGATCGCCGCGCTGGCCCTGCATCGCGGCTCCGGCGACGCCTGCATTGGCCTTCATGAATTTGGAAATCGCCACATAGTCTTCGAGCGTCGTCGGCAAAGCGAGTTCCTTGCCGGTTGCCGTCTTGTAGGCGGCCTTGAGCTTCTCGTCGCCGATCAGGTCCGTGCGGTAGAGGAGGCCCATCGAGTAGTTGTACATGGGCACCAGGAACAGCTGGTCCTTGGTCCGGCCGAGCAGGTCAAGCGTCGAAGGAATGAAGGGGCTCAGATCGTATTTGGATTTCTCGACGAAGGGTTTCAGATCGGCCAACCAGCCGGCCGCCGGAAATTCACCGGCCCACAGGAAGTCGACCTCGAGCACATTGTAGTAGCTCTGCGACGCGGTCAGCTGGGACACCAGCTTGTCGTGCATGTCGGGATAGCCGATCTTCTCGAACTCGACCTTGATGCCGGTCTGCTTCTCGAATTCGGGCAACAGCGCTTCAATGATCTTGGTTTCCGGCACGTCCTCCATCAAGGCGTGCAAGGTGATGGGCTCAGCCGCCCTGGCCGGAAGCGATGCGCCGACAACAGCTGCCCCGCTCACGGCCGTCATCAGCATTTTGATCAAGGTCTGCTTGTTCCAAGTCATAACTCTCTACTCCTCTTTCCCTCTGGACGCGGCGGTGATCCCGTCACGATTTCATAACCGGCAAGCGAGCCATGTCGGCTCTCGGAGCGGCCGGCCTATTTCACGCTGCCGAACGTCAAGCCCTGGACGATGAAACGCTGGATGAAGCGGGAAGCCACGACCAGCGGCAGGATGGCAAGGACGACGCCGGCAGAGACCTTGGCGATCTGGACGCCGTTCGAGGTCTGCAACGCGGCGAGCGCAACCGGTATGGTCGCCGTCTTCGGCCCGCTCAAAACCAGGGCAAACAAAAACTCATTCCACGCCAGGATGAAGCCGAGGACGCCGGCGGCCGCGATACCGGGCATCGACACCGGCAGCACAATGCGCCAGAAGGCGCCCCAGGCGGTCGCGCCGTCGGTCATCGCCGCCCACTCCAGATCGACTGGAATGCCTTCGAAGAAGCCCATCAGGATCCAGGTCAGGAAAGGCAGGTTGAGCGCGGCATAGACGATGATCAGCCCGGTCAGCGAATTGCTGAGCTCCAGGCTTCGGAACAGCGTGAAGGTCGGCAGCACCAGCGCCACGGGCGGCAGCATTTGCGTCGCCAGAACGGCAAAACGCGCCCAACGGCCGCCCGTGCGGAAGCGGGCGAAGGCATAACCGGTGGTGGCGGCAAAAGGCAATGCGAGCAGAACCGAGCCGAGCGCGACGATCAGGCTGTTGAGGTAGGACTGACCGAAGCGGCTCGACAGGAGCGCCGAATAATTGTCCGTCGTAAAGGCCGGCATCAGCTCGTTGCTGTAGGATAGCTGCTCGGGCACGAAGCTCGTCCGCAGCACCCAGAGCGGCGGCAGCAGCACGATGGCGCAAACGACAATCAGCCCGAAATGCAGGCCGAAGCGGCGGCGAAAGGCAGGCCGTTCGTTTCTGTCCATGCTGGTCATTGAGCGGCCCTCATGAGGCTCGGCCGCGCGATGACCAGTTCGGTTTCGGGATCAAAGAGGTGCATCGGCAGCGGGTCGATATAGAGTTCGACGATCGAGCCGACGGGCGCCGTGAAATAACGGCTCAGGCGGGCGGCGATCTCCAACGGCTTGTCGCCCCCGGCGGGGTGGGCATCGTCCGTGCCGGTGGCCTGACCGGCAATCTGGCCGATCAGGACGTTCTCGGCGCCGAGAGCCTCGACGGCCACGACCCGTACGGCAATCTTCTGCCAGTCCGGCTTGTCTGGGCTTTCATGGAAATCCTCAGCCCGCACGCCCAGAATGACGCGGCGCCCGACACGCTCGCCATAAGCGTTGCGGTGGCGGGCGGGGACGGCAAGCACGGCGCCACTATCGGTCAGGACGGAGAGCCCTTCGCCAGGTGCGGCCTGAAGCGTGGCCGGAATGAGGTTCATCGGCGGCGTCGCCAGGAAGCGCGCGACGAAGGTGTTGACCGGGTCGGCATAGACTTCAAGCGGCCGGCCGGCCTGGACCAGGCGACCATCGCGCATGATGCATATGCGATCGCCCATGGTCATGGCCTCGACCTGGTCGTGCGTGACATGGACGATGGTGCGGCCGAGGCGTCGGTGCAGCTTGACGAGTTCGAGCCGCATCTCGGCACGCAGCTGCGCATCGAGGTTGGACAGCGGTTCGTCAAGCAGGAAGGCCTCCGGTTCGCGAACGATCGCCCGGCCGAGCGCGACACGCTGACGCTGGCCGCCCGAAAGCGCTGCCGGCTTGCGGCCGAGAAGATTCTGCAAACCGAGCAGGTTCGCGGCGTCGGCAATCTTGGCATCGATCACTGCTGCGGCGGTGCCGCGCATCTTCAGCCCGAAAGCCATGTTCTGCCGCACCGACATATGCGGATAGAGCGCGTAGCTCTGGAAAACCACCGCGACGTTGCGGTCGCGCGGCGCGACATTGGCGAGGCTCTTGCCACCGATGCGAAGATCGCCGGAGGAGATACTCTCCAGGCCGGCAATCATCCGCAGCGTCGTCGACTTGCCGCATCCCGACGGGCCGAGAAAGATCACGAATTCGCCATCGGGAATGGTGAGATCGACCTCATGCACCCCGTAATTGCCATTGCCGTAGAGCTTGGAAACGCGATCGAGCTCGATAGACGCCATAGACTTTCCTCATGAACCCGTCTGACCCGGCTGAACGCCGAAGGCCGAAGTCGAGCGAACGGTCATCTTAGAGAACAAAATGTAACATTGAAAGCCTGCCTTCTGATCATATGTGTTCACTTTTTTGGTTGGCGCGTGCCAGCATCAGGATCCGGTTACAGCCGCCAAAAGCCGTCAGGTCATGTAGACGCCGCCGGTCACGTTGACGCCCTGGCCAGTCATGAAGCGGGCTTGATCCGAGCAGAGGAACACGACGACGTCGGCGACATCCTCCGGCAACTCGAGCCGGCCGAGCGGCGTCTGCGCGATATAGTCGGCGACCACCCGTTCGGGCGTGACCTGCCGCAGATGCGCCTCCCATTCGACTTCGCGCGATTGCATGCCGGTCTTGACGAACCCCGGGCAGACGGCATTGACGCGGATTCCCTTGGGCGCGAGCTCGCGGGCAAAGGCCTGCGTCCAGCCGAGCACGGCGAACTTGGATGCCGAATAATGCGCCAGGAGCGGCGCACCGACCTTCGCGGCAAGCGAGGCGGTGTTGACGATGCAGCCCGTGCCTTGCTTGACAAAATGCCGTCCAGCGATCTGATTTGCGAGGAATACCCCGCGCGCATTGACCGAGAAGTTGAAGTCCCACTCCTCGTCGGTCAGATCGAGCGCGTGCTGCATGGTGGACACGCCGGCATTGGCAATCAGGATATCGCAGCCGCCTAGCGCTTCCAGCACAGTGGCAAAGGCCGCCTCGACGGAATCGCGACGGCGAACATCGACCGTGACGGCGGCGGCACCGCCGCCAATCTCCTCGGCCGCCTTGCGCGCCGCGTCGGGATTCAGATCGCCGATCGCCACGGCGACACCCTGCCGCGTCAGGGCGGTCGCGATCGCGCGACCGATCCCCGCGCCGCCACCCGTCACAAAGGCACGCTTGCCCGCGAGTTCGGCAAGCACTGGAGGAATGACGGAGGCAGCCGGCATGATCGTAATCTCTCTGCTTGGTGGCGGAATGCGTTCTGTTGATATGGAGATGCATACCAATAAATTCGAACACTGCAAACATATTTTTGTTTGAAAATGTTTGATCATACGGTAGAGTTGAAGTTGCAGACCGCTTCGTCAGCGGCTTACCCACCGGATACATCGATGGCCGACGACACCGCCTCTCCTCTATCGTCCACGCATGGCGCACCGCGCGATGCCGACCGTCAGCGCCTTCTTGCGCACGATCGGCAGGCACGCATCCTGGCTTTGCTGCGCCGGACGGGGTCGCTCACCGTCGCTACGGCCGCGGCCGAACTTGCCGTTTCCGACATGACGATCCGCCGCGATCTCGTCGAACTGGAACGCGAGGGTAGGCTGGTGCGAATCCATGGCGGCGCGATCGAGGCGGACAACCCGCCGCTGGTCGCCATGGACAGTGAGGAGCCGAGTTTCGATTCGCGCTTGCGCCAGCGCCGTGACCCGAAGGCCGCGATTGCCGCCGCCGCGGCCGCCTTGGTTTCGGGATACCGCACGATCGCATTGGATGTCGGCACCACCACCTATCTGATGGCCGAGCACCTCAAGGACCTTCCGCACGCCAAGGTGTTCACCAACAGCCTCAGGATCGCGGCGGCGCTGAACGGCGGTGTGCCCGAAGTCTATGTTGCCGGCGGCCGCGTACGAGCCGACGAGATGTCGACCGGCGGACCCGCGGCCATCGCCCAGTTCGAGGCGCTGTGGTTCGATGTCGCCGTGATCGGCGTCTCCGGCATCACGGCGGACGGCCTCTTCGACTATTCCTTCGATGATACCGATATGAAGCGCGCCTATCTCAGACGCTCAGGCACCAAGATCGTGCTCTGCGATTCCGCCAAATTCCTGCGCATGTCGCTGGTGCGGATAGCGCCACTGTCGGACGTCGACATCCTCATCACCGATGCCGAGCCGCCGGCCAAGATCGCCGCGGCGCTCGCCGCGGCCAAGGTCGACCTGCGCATCGCGCCGCCGCTGACGCGCGACTGAGGCGCAACATTTTCACTTTATCCCCAAGGAGACGACTCGATGGTATTTGAATTTTTCGGCGACAAGAAGAAGGCTGTCATCTCGATGGCACATATCGGTGCCCTGCCGGGAACGCCCCTCTATGATGCCGATGGCGGCCTCGACAAGCTGATCGATGGCGTGCTCTCCGACATCCGCAAGCTGCAGAGCGGCGGCGTCGATGCCATCATGTTCGGCAACGAGAACGACCGCCCCTATGTCTTCAAGGCGCCGCCCGAAGGCATTGCCGCCATGACCGCGATCGTCCAGGCGGTGAAACCCGAGCTGAAGGTGCCGTTTGGCGTCAATTATCTCTGGGACCCGACTGCCAGCGTCGCGATCGGGGCGGCCACCGGAGCCCGTTTCGTGCGCGAGATCTTCACCGGCCTGTTTGCTTCCGACATGGGCCTGTGGGAGCCCGATTGCGCCGCCGCCTCGCGCCTGCGGCACAATCTTGGCCGCGACGACATGAAGCTTCTCTTCAACATCAATGCAGAGTTCGCACACTCGCTCGACCAGCGTCCTATTGAATTGCGCGCCAAGAGCGCGGTGTTCTCGTCGATGGCCGACGCCATCCTCGTTTCCGGTCCGATCACTGGCCAGCCGGCCGACCAGTCCCACCTGCGCAGCGTCTGCGAGACGATCAAGGACGTGCCGGTCTTCGCCAACACCGGCGTGAACATCGACAATGTCCGCGATGTCCTTTCGCTGGCGAGCGGCGTCGTGATCGGGACCCATTTCAAGATCGATGGCAATACCTGGAACGCCGTCGACGGCGATCGGGTCAAGCGCTTCATGGACGTTGTCGCCACTTTGCGCTGAGGACGGCTTCCACGGCGATGCCGGCCATCGCGCCGGCTCGCGGTGATCATATCGATCGTTGCGGGCCGGCGTCCGGAATGATCGACTGGTATCGAGCAGCGGGACACGACGAGGCAGACAGGTTCGCCCGCCTGCCCTTCCCGGCATTTCAATGGATTCGACATGGCGTTCGTTCTCGGTCTCGATATCGGCACCACCTCGACGATCGGCATTCTGATCCGGCTTCCCGATCAGGTGCTGGGCCTCGCCTCGCGCCCCGTCACGCTGCATTCCGAGCATGCGGGCTGGGCCGAGGAAGATCCCGCGCAATGGTGGACCAATGTCCGCGACATCGTGCAGGAGTTGCTGAGGACCAGCGGCATCAAGGCCGAAGAGATCGTGGCGATCGGCACCACCGGCATGCTGCCGGCGGTCGTTCTTCTGGACGACCGGGGCGAGGTGCTGCGACCGAGCATCCAGCAGAGCGACGGCCGCTGTGGCGCCGAAGTTGCCGAACTGCGGACCGAATGCGATGAGGCGGCTTTCATCGCCAAGGCCGGCAACGGCATCAACCAACAGCTGGTCACCGCAAAGCTGCGCTGGATAGAGCGTCACGAGCCGGAGGTGTTCAGCCGCATCGCCACCGTTTTCGGCTCCTATGACTATATCAACTGGCGCCTCACCGGCGAACGTGCGGTCGAGCAGAACTGGGCGCTGGAGGCCGGCTTCGTCGATGTTTCGACGCACCGGATCGACGACGATCTGGTGGCGCTCGCTCACATACCGCGCTCGGCCGTGCCACGAAAGATCGCCTCGCATGAGATCCTCGGTTCCGTCTCGGCGAAGGCCGCGGATGAGACCGGCCTGATGGCGGGAACACCTGTCGTCGGTGGTGCGGCCGACATGATCGCCTCCGCGCTCGGCGCCGGAGTTGCCAAAGCAGGCGATGTCCTCCTGAAATTCGGCGGCTCGGTCGATATCCTGATCGCCACCGATCAGATCAAGCCAGATCCCCGCATGTATCTTGATTACCACCTGGTGCCGGGCCTGTTCATGCCCAATGGCTGCATGTCGACCGGCGGCTCGGGCCTCAACTGGTTCGTACGCAATTTCGCCGGCGGCGAGATGGCCGCGGCACAGGCCGAGGGTATTTCGGTACACCAGCGGCTCGATGCGCTGGCGGTAGAGCGTCCCGCCGGTGCCGATGGCCTCATCATCCTGCCCTATTTCCTCGGCGAGAAGACGCCGATCCATGATCCAGCGGCCCGTGGCGTGATCTATGGGCTGACGCTGTCGCACGATATCGGCCATGTCTGGCGCGCTTTGCTCGAGGCCTATGCCTTTGCCATCGCGCATCATGTCGAGGTGCTCAACGACATGGGCCACCGGACCGAGCGCTATCTCGCCTCCGACGGCGGCTCAAGCAGCAAGGTCTGGATGCAGATTGTCGCGGATGTCCTGCAAAAGCCGGTCCAGCGCCTGACCGGGCACCCCGGCTCTTGCATCGGCGCTGCCTGGACGGCAGCGATCGGCGTCGGCCTGACCGACGACTGGTCGGGCGTTTCCGGTTTCGTCAGCTTCGCCGACCGGCTCGATCCCGACCTGCGCAAGGCTGACATCTACCGCGACGGCTATCGCCGCTATCGCGATCTTTATGCGCGCCTGTCGGCTCATGGCGCGACCAGAGCGGGATCGTCATCGTGATGTATCGCGCCGTCGCCTGGGACATCGACGGAACGCTGATCGACAGCGAGCCGTTGCATCATCAATCCCTCCTCGCCGGCTGCCGCAACTGGAACGTCGATCTTGACGACCTGCCCGACCAAGCCTTTCGCGGCATCCATATGGGCGACGTCTGGACAATGCTGCGTCCGCGTCTCCCGGTCGGGCTCAACCAGGTGGATTGGCTCGCCGCTATCAATGCCCACTACGTCGCGAACCGGGCGAACGCCGTCCCGATCCCCGAGGCGGTCGAGACGATTCGGACCCTGGCTGACCGCGGCGTCCCGCAGGTCTGCGTCTCGAATTCCGGCCGGCAAGTCGTCAATGCCAATCTCGATGCGCTCGGCGTGCTCGACCATATGAGTCTCACAATCAGCCTCGACGACGTGTCGGCCGGCAAGCCCGACCCCACGCCCTATCGCGAGGCCTGCCGGCAGCTCGCCGTAGCTCCAGGGTCGGTGGTGGCCGTGGAAGACAGCCGCACCGGCACTAAGGCAGCACGAGCCGCCGGTCTGTTCGTGGTCGGCTATCTCCCCAGCGGCGGCCTGCTCGGCTACGTCGATCTCAGCACCAACCGCCTGTCGTCGATCCTGAACCTGTTTCCCGGCTGAGGGTTTGCGCGTCGTTCCAAGTGTGCGCTTGACCATGCATGCAGGTTTGTAGCGTGATGGCAGCTGATCGATTCACATCGATCCGGTAGGAATCCTCTTGCGCCTCGGCGTCGTGAAACCGCGAACGACACCACACCCAGGATTGGACGCTTGATGAACGACCTCCCCCAAACACTTGCAGCGGACTCGCTCGGGCCAACCGTGACGATTGGAGAAATCCTGGTAGAGATCGTCGCGAGGCAGACGGGCACCGGCTTCCGGGAACCTATCGACCTCATTGGTCCCTTTCCGAGCGGCGCGCCCGCCATCTTCATCGATCAATGCGCACGTATGGGCGGAGCGGCCGCAATGGTGGGCGTGGTCGGCGACGACGATTTCGGCGTCGTCAACATGGAGCGCCTGAAGCGGGACGGCGTAGACACTTCAGCCATCGCTGTTTCCCCGGATTATCCGACGGGCAGCGCCTTTGTTCGCTACCGCACGGACGGAAGCCGCGATTTCGTCTACAACATCGCCAAATCCGCCGCCGCCCGACTGGAATGGAGCCCGCAGGTCGAGGCGCTGATCGCGCGTTGCGGGCATATCCATGTCATGGGAACGGTGTTCGCAAGTCCCGCAGCCTGGGCGATCACCGAACGCGCGATCCCGCTGATCAAGGCACGCGGCGGCACGATGTCGCTCGATCCGAACCTGCGCAAGGAATTGCTGGCGCACGGCCAGACCGAGGAGAAATTCGCCGGTCTGGTGGACGAAGCGGACCTGCTGCTGCCGTCGGGCAATGAATTGTTCCTAGCCGCCGGCACGGACGGGGAGGAACGCGCGATCGAGGCGCTGTTCAGACGAGGGGTCAAGGAGATCGCCGTGAAGCGCGGCGAACATGGCGCGTCAGCCCGTCAAAGCACCGGAGCCCGCGCCGATTGCCCCGGCCTGATCGTCGAGGAAACGGACCCCACCGGCGCCGGCGACTGTTTCGGCGGAGCCTATGTCGCATGCCGGCGGTTGGGCATGCCGCTGCGGACTTCGCTCGAATTCGCCAACGCGGCGGGGGCGCGCAACGTCACACGCCTCGGCCCCATGGAGGGAGCCGGCACACGCGCCGAACTGGAAGATTTCATGGCAAGAACGGCGAGAAGAAGCTGATGCGTGTGGGGATCGAAGATGTGCCGGCCCTGCACAGGGAAGGCAAGAAAATCGGAGTGACCTCTGTGTGTTCGGCGCACCCGCTGGTGCTGAAAGCCGCACTGCGCCACGGGCGGGAAACCGGCACCACCGTCCTGATCGAGGCGACGTGTAATCAGGTCAATCATCTGGGTGGTTATACGGGCATGACGCCGGCCGATTTCGCGGCGATGGTGGAAGCGCTCGCGGCAGCCGAGCAGTGCCCGCAAGAGCTGATCGTGCTTGGCGGGGATCATCTCGGCCCCAATCCCTGGAGAGACCGGCCCGCCGAGGAGGCGATGGCGCAGGCCGGGACGATGATCGATGCCTATGTCCGCGCCGGCTTCCGCAAGATCCACCTCGATGCCTCGATGGGCTGCGCGGGTGAACCGGCGGCGCTAGACGACCACACGGTGGCCGGGCGCGCGGCCAGGCTGGCAGGCGTCGCGGAGCAGGCGGCAGCGCAGAGCAGCGGGGCAAGCCCGGTTTACATCATCGGCACGGAAGTGCCGCCGCCCGGCGGCGCCAATCACACATTGGATGCGATCACCCCGACCAGTCCGGAGGCGGCTCGCCAGACACATGCCATTCACGCCCAGGCATTCCAAACCGCCGGGCTTGAAAGCGCATTTTCCCGCGTCATCGGGCTTGTCGTGCAGCCGGGCGTGGAGTTCGGCAACCAGAATGTGATTTTCTACGATCGGACCAAGGCCAGCGACCTGGCGGCAACTCTGAGCACATTGCCGTCGCTCATTTTCGAAGCTCATTCGACGGACTATCAGGGCGAGAGGCCGCTGCGTGAACTCGTCGAGGACGGCTTCGCCGTCCTCAAGGTCGGACCCGAGCTGACCTTCAAGCTGCGCGAGGCGCTGTACGCGCTCGACCTGATCGCTTCCGACCTGGTGCCTGGCTATGGCGAGCGGCCGCTTTACCACGCAATGGAAGAGCTGATGCAAGGCGCCCCCAAGAATTGGGCAAGCCACTATCATGGAAGCGATGCCGACAAGCGGACGCTGCGCCACTACTCCTATTCCGATCGCATCCGATATTATTGGGCGATCCCGCAAGCCCGTGCCGCCTGCAACCGTCTCTTCGATACCTTGAACGGCCGCAAGGTGCCGGTGACGCTGTTTCTCCAGCACCTGCCTTCTGCAGTCACATGGGCTGACCGCGCCTGCGACGTCGAGGAGATCGCGATCGGTCACGTCCGGCGGAGCATCGAGGCCTACGCCGGGGCATGCGGCACCTGAACCCTTCGTCCGGTTGTTCAAGGCCAGAGCGGATGGGCTGGCGGGCGGCAGGAACGCTTACAGCGATGGCCCCAATCGGATCGGACTGCCGTCGCTGAAACGGGATTGACGGAACCTGTAGAGATTGTGCCCGGTCTCGTTGCCTTGGACGAGGTCGGACAGCACACGGCCAATGCCGGGTCCGATGCCGAAGCCGTGACCACTCATCCCGGTCGCTATGACGAGACCTGGGATCGCAGCGGCGCGATCGACGATGGGCACGACATCAGGCATCGCATCGATCATGCCCGCCCAGCTCGCCTTGATCGGCACAGTCGTGAACTGAGGGAAAAGCTCCCTGAACCCGCGGTCGATGGCGCGAAGCGCCGACGTCTCGGGAGCGGGATTGAGGACCCGCATCCGTTCGAAAGGGCTTTCTTCATCCGCGTTCCATCTGCGCGGCGTCGACCAGCCATCCGGGTATCCTCGCGGCGCGGCCGGCAGGTAGCGCGTGCCGAAGGGATTGGCCATCAGGGCGCTGAAATATTTGCCCGCATGGCGAAATGCGTCCGGCCCTATGTAGAGTTGGCTACTGCCTCCCGATGCGAGCGTATACCCGCCATCCTGCCTGCGCCGGAAAGCGATGCGTTCATCCGCGGCGGCACCGGTGTGGATTTCCGGCATCGGTGCTGTCGCGGCGACGGTCGCCCTGACGCTGAGCTGCGGAATCGAGATGCCGTGGGCGCGCAGAAAGAGCGACGTCCACGCGCCGCTGGCGACGACGACGCTCGAGGTCGCGATGTGCCCTTTCTCGGTCCAGACGCCACTGATGCGTCCCGCGGAGATGTCAAGCATACGTGCCGCGCAATTTTCGATGATCGTCACACCTTCGCGGGCCGCCAGGCGAGCAAGCGCGGGCACCGCGACCCAAGGTTCCGCCCGCATGTCCGATGGGGTGATCATTGCGCCTTTGAACGGTCGCGACATGGCAGGGATCAGGCTTGCCAACTCACCTTGATCGAGGAGACGCGTGTCGACGCCATGAGCCTGGGCAATCTCGAGAAACTTCGCGAAACCGGCCATCTCCTTGTCTGTCCGCCCAAGATAGGTAACGCCCGTCTGCTTCAGTCCTATGTCCTCGCCACATTCCTGCGCCAGTTGCCGCCAGAGGCGCTGCGCTTCGATGACGATCGGCAGTTCGTCGGCATCGCGGCCCTGCTGCCGGATCCAGCCCCAATTGCGCGAGGATTGCTCGGCGGCGATGCGGCCCTTTTCCAGCAGCGTCACCGAGACGTTCCGTCGCGCCAGGAACAGTGCCGTGCTCACGCCAATGACCCCGCCGCCGATGATCACGACGTCCGAAGTCTTCGGCAGGGGATGCTGGAACTGGATCGGGGTGGCTTCGGTGAAGGGGAAGATTGTCAAAGAGCACCGTCCTTCTTGGTATGCTGCGGCGACATCCGGTCCACGCTGGCAGCGATATCTGGGCAGCGATATCTGGCCGCCGTGAAATGTCGATACCACGCGAGGAGATTGATCGTCAGCTAGTGCTTGCAGACAAGAACGGCGACAGATCGCGGGTCTGGAAGAGCCCTGGCCAATGAGTCCTGAAACCGTCGGCAGGCCGGCCCAACTCTTGAGCGCGAAGGCCAGAATGCAATAGGTATCACAAAACCGCCAAAATGGCTCAAGGGCCAGAGCAATTCCGCAAAATCGTCCAACCAATCAATTACTTACAGGAAAAATCCGATGGTACCGTTGGCTGGGATCGAACCAGCGACCTCCGGATCCACAATCCGGCGCTCTAACCATCTGAGCTACAACGGCACGTTGCCTGAGCGGATCGAAACAGAAACTCATCCGCCCGCTCTGTCGTTCGGCGATGCGTCCTTACGGGCTTATGGATTCTAA
The DNA here is from genome assembly GCF_003997735.1 of Mesorhizobium sp. M7A.F.Ca.MR.148.00.0.0. NCBI lineage: Bacteria > Pseudomonadati > Pseudomonadota > Alphaproteobacteria > Hyphomicrobiales > Phyllobacteriaceae > Mesorhizobium > Mesorhizobium sp. M7A.F.Ca.MR.148.00.0.0. The sequence goes on from NZ_RZTB01000052.1 coordinate 21,102, forward strand.
TTCAAGGCTTTTGGAAAGCAAAGGTCACTTCCCCACATCGACGCGGCATTTGCCCAGCAAGAAGGCGCAGGCAAGGACCGGGCGCTGGACAAAGAAAAAGGCCGGCGGGAGGAGGTGCCGGCCTTTTCCTGTTACGAGCCAGCGGGAGGAGGTGCTGGCTGGTCACCCCGGGGAGCAGAGGGAGGAGGTTCCACTCACCGGGTATTCCATGATGGCTGCTATCATACACCTGATCGTTTTTAAGAAAATGCGACCTTTTGTTGCATCTTCAGATCATGCGCAAATGTTAGGCAACCTTGATTTCCTTCATCGCCTTCTCGAAGGCGGTCTTGATCGGCTTGGAGACGTCCTCGGCCGCCTTGGAGGCAACGGCCTGGAAGTCCTTGGCCTGCTCGACGGTCGATTCGACGCGCTTGCGCAGGAAGGCGGTCTGCAGCTCGACGACTTCCGACAGCGACTTGGCGCCGATCAGGGCTTCGAGGTGGGAAAAGCCGGCCTCGGCATTGGCACGCAAAGCGGAGATGGTCTTGAGCGACAGGTCGTTGGAAACGGTCTTGGCGGTCTCGTAGGTCGACTCCAGAGCCTTCTGGGTCTCCTCGGCGCCGGTCTTCAGCTTGGCATAGGCCTCTTTCGACTGCTCAACGCCCTTTTCGGCGAAGGCGCGCATCTGGTCGGTGGCCTTGGAAGCGTCGAAGCTCGGGAATTCAACGTTTTCGATCGTCTCGGCGGTCTTGGTCCTGGACATTTTCCATCCTTTTCAGCGGCAGCGGCTTTGACAGAAAGCCGTCTCGTTCCTGTATGATGGCAATATAAAGGCAAATTTTGTGCATTGCAATATCTTTGTTGCAGTGCACCATAAATTTCTTTTGGGCCGTTAACCAAGAGCCCAGATTCCAGCCTTTGCACGTTCTGGCTTGTGGACCTTCGCGCCTCCGGCTTTTATTAACAAAGCGTTAACTGCAAAATCGCCGCTCCGTGAGGTCCGCCAAGCGCATGCCGTCCGAATATTCCTTCCTCGATGTCGCCGTGCTCGACGCGGTCCGCCAGCGCTTTGCGGCAGGCGACGCGATCGCGATCCTGTCGGCGGATCTGGAGCAGGTGATCTGGGCCAACGGGCCAGGAGCCGCGATGTTCGGTTATCCCGACATCGAGGCGATCATCGGCGCGTCGACGCAGTTGCCTGTGATCGCCAGGCGCCAGATCATGGCGACCAGCGGATTTCCCGAGATTGGCAGTGACCGCGCCATCATGGTGCGGCTGGCGACCGGCATGACCAGCCGCGCCGTCGGCTTCCTGGCCAGTGCGGTGACCATGCCGGACGCCGAAAAGGCGATCATGCTGGCAGTGCCGGCGGCTCAGACCGGGTCACGCAGTGCCGGCGAAATCGCCGCGCGCGCCATTAGCGGCCTCACCGAGGATGGTCATTTCATCGCCTTTGTCGATGCTGGGGGCACCGTCGAGGCGGCCTCGGAAGGATTTTCGGCATTGGGCATCCTGCCGGAGACGCTAGCGGCACTGGTAGCCGACGTCGCAGCCGAGAGCGACCGCATCGTCAAGCGCCTTGTCCCCGGCGGCACGGCCTCCTACCCGGCAGGGCTGGCAAGATTGACCGAGGAGCGGCATCTGCTGGTGGTGATCGACGAGGACCAGCTCGACGACACAGCCCCTGCGGGCGAACATCCTACGCAAACCATTGCCGAAACGGCACCTGCTGGCGACGCGGCTTCCCAGCCGGAACAGGGTCGCGAGGCACCGACCGACGAACCGAGCGCCTCGCAGCCGGCCGGCGACATCGCCGCATCGCAGCAGCATGAAATCGCCGATGCGATCGGACAGGCGCCGACGGCGGCCAACAGCGATCAGCCGGCAGCAGAGCGCATGCCCGCGCAGCACGACCATTGGTACTTCAACGCCGGCGAGGACGGAGGGCAACAGGCGCCGCGACCTGCCGCGTCCGGACCTGAAGCTCCGGCCGAACCGGCGGCCCTGGAAGTCCAGGCCACCTCTGCGGCCGCGCCGACGACCGTCTCGGCTATAGACCGCGCAGCGGCGCCGGTGCGCTTCGTCTGGCGCACCGATGCCGAAGGCAAGTTCAGCGCGCTGTCGCCGGAATTCGCCGACATCGTTGGCAAGCCGGCGGCCGACGTGATCGGCCGCCGCTTCAGGGATGTCGCCGCTACATTCGGCCTCGACCCCTCCGGCGAGATATCAGGGCTCCTCGAACGGCGCGATACCTGGTCCGGGCGCTCCGTGCTGTGGCCGGTCGTCGGCACCGATCTGAAGATACCGGTCGACCTGGCGGCGCTGCCTGTCTATGGCCGCAGCCGCGCCTTCGAGGGTTTCCGCGGCTTCGGCGTCGCCCGCGCCAGTGATGCGGTGGTCGACCCGGAAGCGATCGGCATGGCGCTGGTGCCCAATAGCCAGGCGCCGGCGACGCCGGAACCGCAAGTCATCCAACCCGCGCCCGAACAGCCGAACGCCGAAGAGCCCAAGACCGAGGACACGCAGGCATCGGATCCGTTCAAGGGCGAGGTGCCGGCGCTGACCATCGTGCCGAAACAGGAGCGGCGCTTTGCCGATAAGGTGATCCGGCTCGCCGAACATCGCCAGCCTGCCAACGACAAGGGCCTGTCGACCCTGGAACGCAGCGCGTTCCGCGAAATCGGCGAGCGGCTGAAGAAGGATAGCGCTCCGGTCGAGCCGCCAGAGACCGAGACTGTGGAGGCATCGGCAGCGGAGACCGAGGCTCCGGTCAATGCGTCCGACGACCCGATGCGCACCGACGGCATCCCTGCGTCAGGGCCAGAGAACGAACCGGTCGAGGCATCCGATGTCGATGCCGAAGACGAGCGGGATCTGGCACGGCTTGACGGTCACGCGGACGAAGCGGCTCGTGACGCCCGCTCGGGGGTGAATGTGACGGGCTCGTTGCTCGACTATGCCGGCCAAGATGACGAACGTGGCCCCGTGGCGGCGGAACCAGAGAACACAGCTGCCGTTTCGCCCGGCGAAGAGCCTGAAGCCACTGACGCGACACATGATGGCCTCGATGACGACAGCATGACGTCGGCGGATTTTCGCGATGCCGAAGACAGTGAGGATTGGGCGCAGCCCGACGAGGAAGCCGCGTCGCCCGACGAGCAGGCGGTTGCCGAGAAAACCGTCAATGCAGTCGACGCTGCGGAAATACCCCTTGAGCGCCCTCGCCTGCAGGTTCCGCCGCTCAAGGCCGAAGGGTTCGTGCCGTCGGCGTTTTCCGCCGGAGATGAACACAAGGCTCCGGACACGTCGCTGCTCGGCAAGCTGCCCGTGCCGCTGCTCATCCATTCCGGGGACCGGTTGCACTATGCGAATGAGGAATTCCTCAGCCTGACGGGTTACGAGGCGCTTGACGATCTGGCGGATGCCGGCGGCCTCGGCGCGTTGTTTGCCGACCCCTATGCCGACGACGGCGTTTCCGACGGCACCGATCGCGCGCTGCGGCTGAAAACGCGTGACGGACAGGAATTCCCGATCGAGGCCATTTTGCGCTCGGTCCCCTGGCGCGACGGCAAGGCGCTGATGCTGGTCGTGCGACGCTCCGGCGAGGATGATGCGCCGGCGAGCCTGCATGTGGTTGGCGACGAGCAGACGCAGCCGGATATTTCCGAACTCAAGGCGCGCATCGCCGAGATGCGCACCATTATCGACACCGCCACCGACGGCGTCGTGCTGATCGGCCGTGACGGCACCATCCGATCGATCAGCCGGCCTGCCGAAGCGCTGTTCGGCTTCGACAGCGACGATGTGACCGGCAAGCCGTTCGCCTCGCTGTTTGCGATCGAAAGCCAGCGCGCGGCGCGCGACTATCTCAACGGACTGTCCGAACCCGGCGTGGCGAGTGTCATGAACGACGGCCGCGAGGTGATCGGGCGCGAGTCGCAAGGACGCTTCATTCCGCTGTTCATGACCATCGGCCGGCTGCCCAACGACAGCGGCTTCTGCGCCGTCGTTCGCGACATCACGCAGTGGAAGCGGGCCGAAGAGGACTTGACGCAGGCACGTGCGGTGGCCGAGCGCGCGTCCTCGCAGAAGACCGATTTCCTGGCCCGCATCAGCCACGAGATCCGCACCCCGCTCAATGCCATCATCGGTTTTTCGGAATTGATGGTCGACGAGAAGTTCGGACCTGTCGCCAACGATCGCTACCGCGACTATCTGCGCGATATCAACCGCTCGGGCAATCATGTGCTCGATCTGGTCAACGACCTGCTCGACATCTCCAAGATCGAGGCCGGCCAGCAGGAGATGGCCTATGAAGCGGTGTCGCTCAACGACACGCTGGCCGAGACGGTGGCGATGATGCAGCCGCAGGCCAACCGCGAACGGGTCATCATCCGCTCCAGCTTCGCTTCGCGGCTGCCGGAAGTGGTGGCGGACCTGCGCAGCGTGCGCCAGATTGCGCTCAACATCCTGTCGAATGCCATCCGTTACACCCAGGCCGGCGGCCAGGTGATCGTCTCGACCGCCTATGAGACGTCGGGCGACGTCGTCATGCGGGTGCGCGACACCGGCATCGGCATGAGCCATGCCGAGATCGAGCAGGCGCTAAAGCCGTTCAAGCAGATCAACGCGCTGAAGCGCGGACGCGGTGACGGTACCGGGCTTGGACTGCCGTTGACCAAAGCGATGGTGGAAGCCAACCGTGCCCGGTTCACCATCAATTCGACACCGGGCGAAGGCACTCTGGTCGAGGTCGCTTTTCCGTCGACCCGTGTGCTCGCGGAATAGATCAGCCCTCTCCGCGGTTCGGTCTCGATAAAAAGAAAAGGCGCCCAAAGGGCGCCTTAAGAGATGGGATTGCTGTCACAACGGGGGCTTGAGCGAATTCGGATCCTCGGGGCTGAGGAACGGGATTTCTCCCTCAAGTTACCTGCGACTATCGACGCCGGACCTTAACAACTCCTTACCGGAGTGCCGGAAAATTTACGAATGTGTACCACTCATGAAATCTAGGTAAATTCTAGCGAGATATTTCGTTAACCATGCCGGAAAGGCCTTTTTCATGCATGTCGTTGTCTCAAAACCGGACCACTTTTGAGCGACATGCAGTAGCAGCTACTCGGCCAGCTGCGGCAGGTTCTTGAACAGGTCGAGCGCTTCCGGGTTGGCGAGCGCTTCCTTGTTCTTGATGGCGCGGCCGTGCACCACGTCGCGCACCGCGAGTTCGGTGATCTTACCCGACTTGGTGCGGGGAATATCCGACACGGCAACGATCCTGGCCGGGACATGGCGGGGACTGGCGCCACTGCGGATCTTGGCGCGGATGCGTTTTTCCAGATTTTCGTCGAGCTGCGCGCCGGCGGCCAGGCGCACGAACAGTACGACGCGCACGTCGTTGTCGAAGTCCTGGCCGATGCACAGCGCTTCCAGAATCTCCGGCATCTGTTCGACCTGGTTGTAGATCTCCGCCGTGCCGATGCGCACGCCGCCCGGGTTGAGCGTGGCGTCGGAGCGGCCATGGATGATCAGGCCGCCATGCGCGGTCCATTCGGCGAAATCGCCGTGACACCAGACATTGTCGAAGCGCTCGAAATAGGCCGCCCGGTACTTCTTGCCATCGGGGTCGTTCCAAAAGCCGATCGGCATCGCCGGAAAGGCTTGTGCGCAGACCAACTCGCCCTTTTCCTGCCGGACCGGCCTGCCGTCGTCGTCCCAGACATCGACGGCCAGGCCGAGGCCAGGTCCCTGGATCTCGCCGGTCCAGACCGGCTGCGTCGGCACGCCGAGCACGAAGCAGGAGACGATGTCGGTGCCGCCGGAGACCGAGGCCAGATGCACGTCCTTCTTGATGCCATCATAGACGAAGCGGAAATCTTCCGGCGACAGCGGCGAGCCGGTGGAGGAGATTGCACGCACAGTGGACAGATCATGCGTGCGGATCGGCTTGAGGCCGGCCTTGCGCACGGAATCGATGAACTTGGCCGAGGTGCCGAGGAACGTCATCTTCTCGGCATCGGCGAAATCGAACAGCACACTGCCGTCGGGGTAGAAGGGCGAACCGTCATAGAGCAGCAATGTGGCCCCCGAAGCGAGCCCCGACACCAGCCAGTTCCACATCATCCAGCCGCAGGTGGTGAAGTAGAAGAAGCGGTCGCCATCGGTGAGACCGGCATGCAGCCGGTGTTCCTTGACATGCTGGATCAGCGTGCCGCCGGCCGAATGGACGATGCATTTGGGAATGCCGGTCGTTCCCGACGAAAACAGGATGTAGAGCGGATGCGAAAACGGCAGCGGCTCGAAGGCAACGGGCTTGCCGACGAAGGGCGACAGCGCCTCTTCCAGCGCTACCGCCTTGTCGATGGTCCCGGCGATATCGCTCGATGTGCCGAGATAGTCGACGACCAGGATCTTGCGGACAGTGCCGAGCTTGGCCGCGACCGCGGCGATCTTGTCGGCGACCTCGATCGCCTTGCCATTGTACCAATAGCCATCCGGCGCGATGAAGACGACGGGCTCGATCTGGCCGAACCTGTCGAGCACGCCCTGCTCGCCGAAGTCGGGAGAGCAGGACGACCAGACGGCACCGATCGAGGCCGCGGCCAGCATGGCGGCGACGGTCTCCGGCATGTTGGGCATCATGGCGGCAATGCGGTCGCCCTTCTTCACGTTGAGCGACAGGAAAAGCTGCTGCAGCCGCGAGGTCAGCGCGTGCAACGCGTTCCAGGACAGCCGGCGCTCGACCTTGTCTTCGCCGCGAAACACGATTGCGTCGCCTGAGCCGGTCTTCTTCAGCAGATTCTCAGCGAAATTCAGTGTCGCATCGGGAAAGAAAGAAGCGCCGGGCATCTTGTCGCCGTCGACGAGCAGGTTATCGCCCTTGTCGCCGACGATGCCGCAGAAATCCCAGACCAGGCTCCAGAACCCCTCACGATCCTCGACCGACCAGGCATGAAGCTGCGAATACGAGGAAAACGCACCGCCGGCTTTCACTCCGGCGGCCTTGGTGAAGGCGGTCAAGGGTGCTGCGTCAATCTGGTCTTGCGTCGGGGTCCAGAGCGGTTGTTCGGCAGCCATGATCGTTCCTCCACGGTCGCCATCGCTTATGCATATCGCAGCGCAGCAGAGCAAGATTTTGTTCGGCTGATGCGACCAGATGTGCGCAAATGCCATCGCCGGGCCATAAAGACTTGAAATGCCTCAGCCCTAAGTCGTAGTGACAACTTGAAGTCGTGGTGGCGGCCGGAAGTGTGGTCACGACTGCAGTCGTGGTGACGACCGGGGTTACACCCGTCGGGCGATTTGTCGGAATGGAAGCATACGGGGCCATATGCCATCATCTATGATCCGGCGCGGAATATGGGCGATCGGCGCTGCCGTGATCGTCGTCGCGCTGGTCGTTGCCGCCCTGCCGCTGATTGCCTCCACCCGTATCGTGCGCGACCGCATCGCCTGGGAAATGAGCGCGTGGAGCGGCTTCCGGGTCGCCATCGACGGTTCGCCGCGCATCGAGGTCTGGCCGACATTCCGGGCAATCCTGACCGATGTGACGCTTTCACAATGGACCGACACCGAGGCGCCGCCGGTGGTCGAGGCAGAACGGGTCGAGGTCGACCTTTCCGCCATGGCGGCGCTGCGCGGCGACGTGGTGTTTTCGACGGCGCGGCTGGTGCGGCCGACGATCCGGGTCCAGCGCACGCCTGCCGGCCTTTTCCTGCCCGCTGTCCCCACCGGCGGGCGCATCACGCGTTCCATCGACACGGCGCGCGGCGTGGTCAATGCCGACCCCGCCAAGCCGGACCTCGACAAGCTGCCTACCGACACCTTCGGCACGGTCGAGTTTCGCGACGGCCGAATGGTAGCCTCCATCGGCGGCAAGGACGTCGAGATCCTCAGCAGTTTAAACGGTCAGGCGAATTGGGCCGCGATGAACAGCAATGCGACGCTGTCGGCAACAGGGATCTGGCGGGGCGAAAGCGTCGCGCTGGACGTCGCCTCGGCCAGACCACTTGTGCTGTTTGCCGGCGGCACGGCGCCGCTGACGCTGTCCTTCAAGGCGGCACCCGCCACCTTCTCGTTCGACGGCACGGCCAGCATGTCTGAAAATACCTATTTCGACGGTCAGGCGAAGTTCTCGGCACCCTCGCTGCGGCGTGTCCTGGAATGGTCGCAGGCCGGCATCGCTCCAGGTGCGGCGATCGGCTCGGTCAGCATTTCGAGCAAGATCACCGCGACCGGCGGGCGCGTCAAGTTCGACAACACGGCGATTGCGCTCGACAACAATCCGGGGATGGGTGCGCTGGACCTCTCGCTTGGGGAAGCACAACCGGTGATCTCCGGTACGCTCGCCTTCGACACGCTCGACCTCAGATCGTTTCTTTCGGCCTTCACCCCGCTGGTGCCGACCGGAGGGGCGGGACCCGGCGAAATCGACACAAGTTTCGCCGACAAGATCAATCTCGATCTGAGGCTGTCGGCAGCCCACGCCACGGCGGGGCCTATCCAGCTCGCCGATGTCGCCGCCACCGCCCAGGTCAAGGATGGTCTGTCCGTCTTCGACATCTCCGATGCCTCGGCCTTCGGCGGCAACATCCAGACCAGCCTTCGCTTCGATCGCAAGCCGGAGGGCTCGCAGGTCGAAATCCGCCTTCTGGCGTCCGACATCGACGGCGGTGCGTTCGGCACGGCGGCAGGGATGACGCGGCTGGTGCCGGTCGGCACGGGCACCGTCTCGGTGATCCTCAAGGGGCCGGGCAGAACCTGGGATTCCATCTTCGACAATGCCGACGGCTCGGTCTCGGCGACCTTCGGGCCGGGTGCGTTGAGCAAGCTCAACCTGCCGGCCTTCCTCAAACATACCGAACAGGGCGGCTTCTTCGCGCTCGACGATGTCTCTGACGGGACATTGCCGATCGACGGCGCCGAGATCAAGGCCACCATTTCGAAGGGCGTGGCGCGGATCGACAAGGCCGAGGCCAATTCAGCGAAGTACAAGATCTGGCTGTCCGGCATCGCGTCCTACGCCGGGCGCGGACTGGCCTTGTCCGGCGGCGTCATTCAGCCTGACCAGGCGGCAACGCAGGCCAACGGCCAGCAAGGTCCCAACCAGTCATCATTCTTCGTCGGCGGAACCTGGAGCACGCCGTTCATTTCCCCGATCAGCCGCGGCGTTTCGGGGGAATAGGCGACACTGCGCCTTCTGTCTTTCACCCGCGCTGCGCCACCTGCTCGTCGAGCTGGCGCTGCACCTCACGCCGCTTGTTGGCAAGCGAGGCGATGATGACGCCCATCGCCACGACGGCGATCAAAATGGTACAGGCGGCGTTGATTTCCGGCGTCACGCCGAGGCGAACCTGGCTGTAGATCTTCATCGGCAGCGTCGTCGCGCCCGGCCCGGAGGTGAAGCTTGCGATAACCAGATCGTCGAGCGAAAGCGTGAAAGCCAGCATCCAGCCGGAGACGATCGCCGGCATGATGACCGGCAGTGTGATCTGGAAGAAGGTCTTCACCGGCGTTGCGCCAAGATCCATCGCGGCTTCTTCCAGCGAGCGGTCGAAGGTCATGAGGCGCGACTGCACGACCACGGCGACGAAGCACATGGTCAGCGTGATATGGGCGAGCGTCACGGTGAGAAAGCCACGGTCGAGCCCGACCGCGACGAAGAGCAGCAGCAGCGACAGGCCGGTGATCACTTCCGGCATGACCAGCGGCGCAAAGACCATGCCGGAGAACAGCACCCTGCCCTTGAAGCGCGTATAGCGGGTCAAGGTGAGTGCCGCCAGCGTGCCGAGAACGGTCGCTACCGTGGCCGAGATCAGGCCAACGCGCGCCGTCACCCAGGTCGCGTCCATGAGGCCCTGATTGTGGAACAGCGAGACGTACCATTTGGTCGAGAAACCACCCCAGACCGTAACCAGTTTCGACTCGTTGAACGAGAAGACGATGAGCAGCACGATCGGCAGATAGAGAAAGGCAAAGCCAAGCACGATCGAAGTGATGTTGAAGCGGCTCCAGGTGGCGTTCATGAGGTCACCTATCCATTTCCTGAGCGCGCGCCTGGGCCCGCTGGAAGAGCATGATCGGCACGATCAGCAGCAACAGCAGGATGACGGCAACGGCCGACGATACCGGCCAGTCGCGATTGGCGAAGAACTCGTTCCACAACGTCTTGCCGATCATCAGCGTCTGCGAGCCGCCGAGCAGATCGGGAATGACGAACTCGCCGACGGCCGGAATGAACACCAGCAGACAGCCGGCGATGACGCCGGGCAGCGACAGCGGGAAGGTGATCTTCCAGAACGCACTTGTCGGCGGACAGCCGAGATCCTTGGCTGCCTCGATCAGCGAATAGTCCATCTTCTCAAGCGCGGAATAGAGCGGTAACACCATGAACGGCAGGTAGGAATAGACGATGCCTATGAAGATCGCCGTATAGGTGTTGAGGATGATCAGCGGCTGGTGGATGACGCCGGTGGCGAGCAGCAGCTGATTGAGCAGCCCTTCGGGCTTGAGAATGCCGATCCAGGCATAGACGCGGATCAGGAACGAGGTCCAGAACGGCAGGATCACCAGCATCAGCAAGGTCGGGCGGATCGTCGCCGGCGCGCGAGCCATGCCGTACGCGATGGGATAGCCGACAAGCAATGTCAGGACCGTCGAGATCGCGGCGATGATGACGCTGGTCACATAGGCGTTGAAGTAGAGCGCGTCCTGCGTCAGCCAGGTGTAATTGTCGAGGCTGAGTTGCTTCAACTGAGCCAGGAACCCGGAAATGCCGCCGCTGAAATCGAGCGCCGGCGTATAGGGCGGAATGGCGATTGCCGTCTGCGACAGCGAGATCTTGAAGACGATGAGGAACGGAATGAGGAAGAAAAACAGCAGCCAGACATAGGGGATGATGATGACCAGTCGGCCAACGAAGGCAGCACCCAGCCTGGCAACGATGGATTTGCCGGCATTGGATGCCGGAGAGGCTGATGAGGTGGTGACGGCGGCGCTCGACATGGTCGCCCCTACCGCGTCAGCACGACGCCGGCATCGGGCCGGAAGGAAACCCAGGCGCGGTCGTTCCAGCTCAACGGATCCTCGGTGATGCGGGCCGCGTTCATGGTGCTCGCGCGCACCACCTGGCCGTCGTCCAGCCTGACATGGTAGACGGTCATGTCGCCGAGATAGGCGATGTCGTAGACCTCCCCCTCGATGGCGTTGACCGCCTCGGCCGGCTTTTTCGACGACACCTTGATCTTTTCGGGCCTGATGGCGAAGGTGACGGCCGTCCCGGCGCCGGCGGTGCCGGCATTGTCGGTGCGGATGGTGAGGCCGTTGCCGGCATCGATGCTGGCGCTGCCGGCCTCGCCACGCGCGATCTTGCCCTCGAACATGTTCACATTGCCGACGAAGCCGGCGACGAAGCGCGATCCCGGCGCCTCGTAGACTTCGGCCGGCGTTGCCACCTGCATCACCTCGCCCTTGTCGATGATGGCGATGCGATCGGCCATGGTCATCGCCTCTTCCTGGTCGTGGGTGACGACGACGAAGGTCAGGCCGAGGTTCTGCTGCAAATCCATCAGTTCGAACTGCGTCTCTTCGCGCAGCTTCTTGTCCAACGCGCCGAGCGGCTCGTCGAGCAGCAACACCTTCGGCCGCTTGGCGACCGAGCGGGCGAGCGCGACGCGCTGGCGCTGGCCGCCGGACAGTTGGTGCGGCTTGCGCTTGGCGAACTGCTCGAGTTTGACCAGCTTCAGCATCTCGGCAACGCGCGATGCGATTTCGGGCTTCGGCATGCCGTCCTGCTTGAGGCCGAAGGCGATGTTGTTCTCGACCGTCATATGCGGGAACAGCGCATAGGACTGGAACATCATGTTGACAGGCCGCCGGTACGGCGGGATGCCGCGCAGATCCTGGCCGTCAAGCAGAATGCGGCCGGCTGTCGGCTCCTCGAAGCCGGCGAGCATCCTGAGCAGCGTCGACTTTCCGCAACCGGAGGCGCCGAGCAGCGCGAAGAACTCGCGCTCGAAGATGGTCAGAGACAGATTGTTGACGGCGGTGAAGTCACCGAACTTCTTGGTGACGTTGTCGAACTGGATGTACGGCTTGGCATTCGGGTCGTTCCACGGTGCAAAATCCCTGCGGATGCTGCCAAGCGATTTCATATCCCACTCCGTCCTGATTTTCTCGCTTCATGCCCCAGGTAGAAACGGTCCCGGCAGGTGGCTGCCGGGACCGTGTCGGATTGCTTACTGGCCAGTGACGATCTTGGTCCAGGTGCGCGTGATGACACGCTGGGTCTTGGGATCGTATGGCGAGACGGTGTAGAGCTTCTTTATGGTCTCGGCATCGGGATAAACCGAAGGATCCTCCAACAATGCCTTGTCGACGAATTGCTGCGAAGCCTTGTTGCCGTTTGCGTAGAGCACGTAGTTCGACGACTTGGCGATAACTTCCGGCTTCATCATGTAGTTGATGAACTCGAGCGCCTCCGCCACATGCGGCGCGTCGGCAGGGATTGCCATCTGGTCGAACCACATCTGCGCGCCCTCCTTCGGCACGGAATAGCCGATTTCGACGCCCTGCTTGGCCTCGACCGCGCGGTTGCGGGCCTGGAACACGTCACCCGACCAGCCGACCGCCAGGCAGATATCACCGTTGGCGAGCGCGTTGATGTATTCGGAGGAATGGAACTTCCTGATGTAAGGCCGCACCTTGAGCAAGGTCTCCTCGGCCTTGGCGATATCATCGGGTGACGTGCTGTTCGGGTCGAGGTTGAGATATTTCAACGCCGCCGGGATGATATCTGCCGGCGAGTCCAGCACGTAGACGCCGCAGTCCTTCAATTTGGCCAGGCTATCGGGATTGAAGAAGACGTCCCAGCTGTCGATCTTGTCAGTGCCAAGCGCCGCCTGCACCTTCTTGATGTTGTAGCCGATGCCAACCGTGCCCCACATGTAGTTGACCGAGTATTCGTTGCCGGGGTCATATTTGGCGGTTCGCTCGGTAACCGTGTCCCACATGTTGGAAATGTTGGGCAGTTTCGACTTGTCGAGCTTCTGGAACACGCCGGCCTGGATCTGGCGCGCAAGGAAATTGCCGCTGGGCACGACGACGTCATAGCCGCTGCCGCCGGCAAGCAGCTTGGTCTCAAGGATTTCGTTGGAATCGAAGGTGTCATAGACGACCTTGATGCCGGTTTCCTTGGTGAAATCGTCGATGATCGAACTGTCGATGTAGTCCGACCAGTTGAAGACGTTGACGACACGATCCGCGGCGTGACCGCCGACGGTGAACAATGTCAGGAATGCCGAGGTTGCCGAAAGCCAGAGCGCTTTGCGGATCATGCTATTCTCCTTTGATGAGTGTTCCTTCACCGGCTCGTCGTGGTATCAGCGCGACCGGGCTTTGTTTCAGACTATTGAGCTTTCCAAGGGGCGACAAGCGCGAACTGCCGACACCATGCAGGCGGTTCGATGAGCGGCAAGAGATGGCTCTGTGTCCCTGCGGCGGCCTGGGAGGCGTGCCGCTATCGTCAGAGGCTTTCGCCGTGGCGCGGGCAAAGATACGACGATGTGATCCGGTCTCGATCTGACCGGGGGGGAGACTTGGCAAGATACGCCTGTCTTGTTGTTGCCGTATTCCCAGCCTGCCCGCGCGGCTACGAAGTTGTCAATGGCAAAGCTGCGCGCCGCCTCAATTAGGCGACGGCACTCCGGTAACCCCAGCGCGCTCGGGCCGTGTCTGGCGCTTGAATTCGAGCCCGATATGGACGAGCAAGGCCGTCACCACCACCGTGCCGCCAATGATGGTGCGCGCCGACGGCACCTCGGAATGGATGAGCCAGACCCATATCGGGCCGAGGATCGGCTCGAACGTGCCGAGCAGAGCCGCGATGGCCGCAGGGATCAATCGTGCGCCGGTGGCGAAGAAGGCGAGGCCGATGCCGAGATTGATCACGCCGAAAGCAAAGAGAAAACCCATGTCACTGACCGATACAGTGAATGTCGATGCCTGCGAGGCGGCAAAGCCGGCCGCAAGCATGGTGCCGAGGCAGGTCGCCGGCGTCATGCGTACACTGGAAAACCGCCGGGTGATGACGGTGGCGATCGAGAACATGACCGCGATCAACAGCGCCAGCCCGTCGCCTATGGGCGAGACGGCGCCGTTAAGCGATTCCGACACCATGATGGCGACGCCTGCGATGACGGCGGCAATCGCCACCCAGGTCGTGATACCAACCCTTTCGCGGAACAATGCCCAGGCAAACAGCGCCGCCAGCAACGGCACGCCTGCCTGCATCAAAAGGATGTTGGCGACGGTGGTGTAGGCCAGCGCCACGACGAAGGCGGTCGATGCGGTGGCAAAGCAGATCCCGACGGCAAGGCCGGGCAGACCCATGTCGTGGAACAGCTTCAACGTGCCACGCCAGCCGTCACGCCAGACCATGAAGCAGACCAGGAAGGCGGCTGCCCAGACGGATCGCCAGAAAATGACCGTCCAGCTGTCACCGACAGTGATGAAGCGGGCGATGGTGCCGCCGAAACTCCACATCAGCGCCGACAGGAAGACCAAAAGCATGCCGACGCGCTCCTCGCGCGGCGAGACGGCTGGCGATGCGACGATCGGCGATGCGGTATCGATCATGAGCGCGACTGTCGAGCTTTTGTGGACGGGACGATGCGCAAGGGACGACAAAAAGATGCTCTGTTCGCGTAACGCAAAGGCGCAGGCCGGAACTGAGCCAGCGGCCGGCGACAATTATGGCACCTTGCCCCCATTTCAGAGGACACGGCGTCACTGGAAATCGAAGGCACTCAGGCCCGTCACCATCTCGTCGAGGCCGAGCGGGCGCGTCACCGGCGGCTCAGCCCGCGCCAGGCAGCCGACGCGTTCGCAAAGCCGGCAGGCAGGGCCGACCGGCGTCGCCGCGATGCCGCCGGCCTTTGCGGTGATTGCCGCACCGGGCAATGCCGCGCCATAGACGATTTCGTCCCGAAAGCCGATGTCGCAGCCGAGCAGCAGCGCGGTGCGGCGCGGACGTTCCGAGAATGCGCCTTGCGGCCCTTCCAGCGTGCGGGCGATGCACAGGAACTCGGCGCCGTCGGGCATTTCCACTGCCTCGACGAAGACCTGGCCGGGTTGGGTGAAGGCAACATGCACGGGCAGCTTGGGACAGCCGCCGCCAAAGCGGCTTTGTGGAAAGCCCTGGCTGCCGGCCTTGCGGAAGCGGTTGCCTGCATTGTCGACCTCCAGCATGAAGAACGGCACCCCCGAGGCACCCTGCCGCTGCAGCATGGTCAGCCGGTTGGCTGCCTGTTCGAAGGAGACGCCGAAGCGCGAACGCAAGACATCGATGTCGTAGCGGGCGCGCACGGCAGCCGCATGAAAGGCCTGATAAGGCATCATCAGCGCATGCGCCGCATAACGGCCAAGTTCGAAGCGGGCCAGGCGGCGCGCCTCGTCGGTGCTCAGCTTGAGCGCCTGGATCTCGCCGGCGACCGCGACCGTCATGCGGATCAGGCAGGCCTCCATCGCGACTTCGCGCAACTGGTCGAACGGCGACAGGCGTTCGGACAGGAACAGGCGCTGCGAATGACGATCATAACGGCGGCGCCAGTTCGGCATGGTGGCGACCGGCAGCACCTTGACCACGATGCCGTATTCGCGCTTCAGCCAGGCCTTCAGCGCGCCGAACAGATCGTCGCCGGGATCGAGCACCGAGGTGAACGCCGCTGCCTCCCCCTCGAGGGCAGTGAAATGGTTCGGCCGGCGCTCGAAAATCTCGTGCACCTCGTCGATCGGCAGGCGGGCGCCGGAAAGCGCCGTCGCCCGACCTTCGCGCGCCAACAGTTCGTTGAGGTCGGACAGGCGCTCGGCCTGCTCGCGATAGGCGCGGAACAGTTTTATCACCGCCGCGGACGCGTTGGGCGCGGCCTCGGCAAGCTCGATCAGTTCCTGATCTCCCGGCAACTCGCCGACCAGCAGGGGATCGGTGAACACTTCCTTCAAGGCAGCGACAGATCCCCTCGCCTCGCCCTGCAGCTCGTGTGGATCGACCTTGTAGACGGAGGCCAGTCTGAGGATCAGCTGCACCGTCAGCGGCCGCTGGTTGCGCTCGATCAGATTGAGATAGGACGGTGAAATGCCGAGGCCCTCGGCCATCGCCGTCTGGGTCAGGCCCTTGGCATTGCGGATGCGGCGGATGCGCGGCCCGGCGAAGATCTTCTGGTCAGCCACGGACTGTCCTTTACAGCAATTTACACGAACTTTTTGGGCTCTGGCCTTTTACAATAATGACAAATTTACAACGCACCTCTGTCAAACGCAACACAGGTTTTCTCTTATATTCCGTCGGCTTCCCGGATTTTTGTGGCTGATTTCGCGCAGAAATGTAAATCCAGTCATGCCCAACGACCCCAAATTCTCGACGCCTTGAGACAGTTCAGCAATTCCTCGGAGTGACCAATGACTGATTTTTACAACCTCGTCCCATCGGCCCCGGAAGGTCGGTTCGACGGTATCGAACGGCCCTACTCCGCGGCGGATGTGAAGCGTCTGCGCGGTTCGGTGCAGATCCGTCAGAGCCTCGCCGAAATGGGTGCCAACCGGCTGTGGAAGCTCATCCATGAGGAGGACTTCGTCAACGCGCTCGGTGCCATGTCCGGCAATCAGGCGATGCAGCAGGTGCGCGCCGGACTGAAAGCGATCTACCTGTCGGGCTGGCAGGTTGCCGCCGACGCCAACACGGCTGGCGCGATGTATCCGGACCAGTCGCTCTATCCGGCCAATGCAGCGCCCGAACTGGTCAAGCGCATCAACCGGACGCTGCAGCGCGCCGACCAGATCGAAACGTCCGAAGGCAACGGGCTTTCCGTCGAGACATGGTTCGCGCCGATCGTCGCCGACGCGGAAGCCGGTTTCGGCGGACCGCTCAACGCCTTCGAAATCATGAAGGCCTTCATCGAGGCGGGCGCCGCCGGCGTCCATTATGAGGACCAGTTGGCGTCGGAAAAGAAATGCGGCCATCTCGGCGGCAAGGTGCTGATCCCGACCGCGGCGCACATCCGCAACCTCAACGCCGCGCGCCTAGCGGCGGACGTGATGGGCACGCCGACCCTGGTCGTCGCGCGCACCGATGCGGAAGCCGCCAAGCTGCTCACCTCCGACATCGACGAACGCGACCAGCCTTTCGTCGACTACGACGCCGGGCGCACGGTGGAAGGCTTCTACCATGTCAGGAACGGCATCGAGCCCTGCATCGCCCGCGCCATCGCCTATGCGCCTTACGCGGATCTGATCTGGTGCGAGACCTCGAAGCCGGACCTGACGCAGGCCAGGAAATTCGCCGAGGGCGTGCGCAAGCATCATCCCGACAAGCTGCTCGCCTACAATTGCTCGCCGTCGTTCAACTGGAAGAAGAACCTCGACGACGCGACGATCGCCAGGTTCCAGAAGGAGCTCGGCGCGATGGGCTACAAGTTCCAGTTCATCACGCTCGCCGGCTTCCACCAGCTCAACTACGGCATGTTCGAACTGGCGCGCGGCTACAAGGCGCGGCAGATGGCGGCCTATTCCGAGTTGCAGGAAGCGGAGTTCGCGGCCGAGGCCGATGGCTACACCGCGACCAAACATCAGCGCGAAGTCGGCACCGGCTATTTCGACGCCGTGTCGATGGCGATCACCGGCGGCCAGTCATCGACCACCGCCATGCATGAATCGACCGAGCACGCGCAGTTCAAACCGGCCGCGGAATAGCGAGCAGCAAAGTACAGAGGAAACGCCCAACAGGGCTGGGAACACAGGAGAAGACCAATGGCATCGATAAGCCGCGTCAAGGAACGCGCCGAGGAACAGTCGACGACGATGAGTGTCGACCAGCAGGCGACGATCCGCATGCTGGCCAACGACCTGCACCGCCTCAACCAGTCGGTGATGAAGGCGGTCGAGGCGGGCGTCTCGGTGGAGCTCGTGCGCTCGGCACGACATCATGGCGGCGACGGCAACTGGGGCGATCTGCTGATCCCGGTGATCGTCACGCAGCAGCGCCACGGCTGACCGGAATCCATGCAACCGGCCCTTCACCTGCGCAGCCCCTGCGCAGGTGAATTTTCTTTTTATGAAACGCACGTGTGGACAGTTGAGTACAGTAGCGTTGCTTGAAATTCACTGCTCCGGCGATGATTTCAGGCACTTTTATTTCAACTTGACATAGGCTCCGATCTCACGCCAATTGCGCTCCGGATTCAACTCTGCATTGAAATAGGGGCGAGCTTCTTGGCTGACTTGTGTGCCCGGTGAATCGCGAAGGCGAGACTCCAAGACATCCGAATCCGGTGACCCGCGACTCAACCACCGAGGCGGTCCGCGATCCGTCGCAGGTGCTTGTCGTCGGGAAATCGCCGATCAATCGCGTGGTGATTTCAAAGATCGTCGAGCGATCCGGGCTCAAGCCGATTTCCGAATCTCCCGACACGGCGGCAAGGATCTTGCGGTCGCTCATTCCCGGCGCGGTTGTCCTCGACGGCGGCGCAGACAACAAGGACTGCGACAATCTGATGTCCAGCATCGACGCGTTGCGCCGCGCCTCGGGCAAATCGCTGCCACCGGTAATCCTGCTGTCAACCAAGAACGGCACGACGGAAAGTCTGGGCCTGTCTGGTATCATCGACGTGGTGGTCGCCAAGCCGATCACGCCCGAACGGTTGCAACCGCTGATCGATCGCCTGATCGGCCGCTAAGGCAATTGCGGGAAAAGTACGCAGGCGGTTTTCCGTCCGGAATTGAGCAAACCAGGTAAGGCCCGGCGATCACGGATCGATGATGCTTTCGATCAGTCCGGGCAGTTGTCCGAGATCGGATATCTGGCGGAACCTCGATTCGGTTACCGGCGCCTCGACATGCTCCAGCACCCATGTCAGTTCATGCGGCACATGGACACCCCAGCCGCCGGCCTCTATGGCCGGCACCACATCCGACTTCAGCGAGTTGCCGACCATCATGCTTTTCGCCGGACCATCACCGTGGCGGTTGAAGAGCCTGCTATAGGTGGCTGCATTCTTGTCACTGACGATCTCGACCGCGTCGAACAGATCGCCAAGGCCTGAGCCAGCCAGCTTGCGCTCCTGATCGAAGAGGTCGCCCTTGGTGATCAGCACGAGGCGGAATGCGCCGGCAAGCTTTTCGACCGTCTCGCGGGCGTGCGGCAAGGCCTCGATCGGATGGCTCAGCATCTCGCGGCCGGCATCGAGAATCTCCGCTATGACCGAAGCCGGCACGCGGCCTTGCGTGACCTCGATCGCCGTCTCGATCATCGACAGGGTAAATCCCTTGATGCCGAAGCCATAGACGGCGAGGTTGCGCCTTTCGGCCTCCAGCAATCGTGCCGAGATATGCTCGGCTTCGCCATGGTCGACGAGCATGGCGGCAAAGCGCTTTTCCGTCAGCCGGAAGAACTGCTCGTTCTGCCACAGCGTGTCGTCGGCATCGAATCCGATCGTTGTCAGTTCGCCGTTGGGCCGCATTCAATTTCTCGATTAAGATTTGGGCCTCGATTGGAATTGCGACGGCCGAAACTAGGCCGATTGGCGTGATTTTCAACCGCGCCGGCCAATGCCCGACGCGGCTCCCCTTCCCTTCCATAGGAGGGCACGGCTATACTCCACAATCCGCAACCCAATCTGGTGAATGATGCCGCCTGCAAAAAAGGAAGTCCGTCCGTCGAGCCGCGGAGGACGCGCCCGCACGCCTGCCTTCGTGAAAAACCAACGGGGCGTCAAGAACTGGAAGGAAGTCAGCGCCTGGCTGGAGTGGCGCGGCATCGAGGACATCGAGTGCATCACGCCCGATCAGGCAGGCGTTGCGCGTGGCAAGATGATGCCATCGAAGAAATTCACCTCCAACACCTCGCTGGCGCTGCCGTCGGCAGTCTTCATGACGACGATTTCCGGCGGCTACCCCGAGGATGGCAATGGCTTCCATTATCCGGAAGACGACGGCGACCTCAAACTGATGCCCGATCTGTCGACGCTGACGGTGGTGCCCTGGGAAGAAGACCCGACGGCCGCGGTCATCTGCGATCTCGTCCACCAGGACGGACGCTCGGTCGAGTTCACGCCGCGCAACGTGTTGAAGCGTGTGGTGGCTGCCTATGACAGGCTCGGCCTGAAGCCAGTGGTGGCGCCCGAGATCGAGTTCTACCTCGTGCGCAAGAATCCCGATCCGGACTATCCGCTGACCCCGCCGGTCGGCCGGTCGGGACGCGCGATCGGTGGCGGCGCCGGCTATTCGATCGCCGGCGTCAACGAATTCGACGAACTGATCGACGACATCTACCATTTCTCCGAAAGCCAGGGCCTGGAGATCGATACGCTGATCCACGAGGAGGGCGCCGGCCAGTTGGAGATCAATCTGCGCCACGGCGACCCGATCGAACTGGCCGACCAGGTGTTCATGTTCAAGCGAACCATTCGCGAGGCAGCACTCAAGCACGAGATCTATGCCACCTTCATGGCCAAGCCCATCCAGGGGCAACCCGGCTCCGCCATGCACATCCATCAGTCGATCATCGACAAGAAGACCGGACAGAACATCTTTTCGGCCGCTGACGGCTCGGAAACCGACGATTTTTTCCACTTCATCGGCGGCATGCAGAAGCATGTGCCGAACGCACTTGTGATGTTCGCGCCCTATGTCAATTCCTACCGCCGGCTGACGCAGGCGGCGTCGGCGCCGGTCAACAACAAATGGGGCTATGACAACCGCACCACGGCGTTTCGTGTGCCGCGCTCGGATCCGGCGGCGCGGCGCGTCGAAAACCGCATCCCGTCCTCCGATGCCAACCCCTATCTGGCGCTGGCGGCATCGCTTGCCTGCGGGCTGATCGGCATCACCAACAAGATCAAGGCCGAGCCTCCCGTCCTGACCACCGCCAATGCCGACGAAATCGACCTGCCGCGCGGCCTGCTCGAAGCCGTCGACCTGTTCGAGGGCGACGAGGAACTCTGCGCGCATCTGGGCAAGTCCTTCGCCGCCACCTATGCGGCGATCAAACGGGCGGAGTTCGAGACCTTCATGGAAGTGATCAGCCCGTGGGAGCGGGAGTATTTGTTGCTCAACGTTTAGGGGAGTAGGGGAGTAGGGGAGTAGGGG
>NZ_RZTB01000530.1:0-288 GCF_003997735.1 Mesorhizobium sp. M7A.F.Ca.MR.148.00.0.0
GTCCTTCTCCCCGTTCACGGGGAGAAGATGGCGGCAGCCAGATGAGGGGCGGCGCCAAGCTCTGAAAATATGCGCAAACCTGGGCAAATGCCTTGCTGCCGCCATTAACCAAATGGACGCATCACATGCGTTACGTTAGCTTCGCCGCATCTCAGCAACAGCCGACCCCAGAACAGACTTGCCCTTGTACAACCCCCTTCCGCTCATCCAGAGATTTTTTGCGGCACTCGCCCTGCTGGTGCTGCTTGCCGGCTGCTCGACCACGACGCCGCCCGACAGCGTGCTGGC
>NZ_RZTB01000531.1:0-288 GCF_003997735.1 Mesorhizobium sp. M7A.F.Ca.MR.148.00.0.0
GTCGCGGCATGTACGAGGTCATGCGTTATTGGGACGAAGACAGTCCTGAATGGAGCGCGGAGGCGTACGAATTCGCGGCGGCGTGGCGGAGCCAACCGAAATGGGTTGTGTCGCGCTCGCTGAAGTCGGTCGGCCCCAATGCCACGCTTGTCGCGGATGACGTCGAGGCGGTGATACGTGGGCTGAAGGCAGAGCTCGCCGGGGAGATTTCAGTTTCCGGACCGGACCTGGCACGAAGCCTGACCGACCTTGGTCTTATCGATGCGTACCAACTCTACTTCCACCCGT
>NZ_RZTB01000532.1:0-288 GCF_003997735.1 Mesorhizobium sp. M7A.F.Ca.MR.148.00.0.0
CGGCAAACATGCCGTCGCGCTCGAAGCGTTGAAGCCGGCGCAGCTCCATCTGGCGCCGTCCTTTGCCAGCCTGCTGCCCCGGCTCAGGCAGACACTGGCCAACGCGCATATGGGCTTGCGCCTCTACCTCGCTGGCACCGAGGGTCTGATCGGCCAGGCCATGCAGGTGGCGCTTGAAGCCGGCATCGACCACACTTCGATCCAGACCGAGCACCGCGGCTCGCTGGCGCGGCGCATGCAATGTGTCCATTGCAAGGGCATCACCGAGAATGTGACGACGCAGCCGGC
>NZ_RZTB01000533.1:0-288 GCF_003997735.1 Mesorhizobium sp. M7A.F.Ca.MR.148.00.0.0
CTTCTATTGCTTCGGGCATTCTCTGGGATTTCCGTGTGACAGGTCGGGCTTCTAGCAGCGCAGTGGCAGGCTGTCGACCGCTCCGGCCGGCCCACCTCTTCGTCTGGGCATGCAGCCGATCACGCCGTGGCTCAAGCCAGCGCATTGCCGCATGTTTCGCGCTGCTCGACATTGGCAAGCGGCGAACGGGATGGCACTTGGGTGTGCGTCCGTCAGAAATCACGAGCCAAAGGAGCGAGCATGACAGCGGCTAAAGAAGTGATCGTCATCGGCGCCGGCATCATCGGT
>NZ_RZTB01000534.1:0-287 GCF_003997735.1 Mesorhizobium sp. M7A.F.Ca.MR.148.00.0.0
ATGCGTGCGCTTGACCGACTTGGCGGCCGCCTGCAGCACTTTCTTGCCGGTGGCGACGTCGCCGGTGATCGAGATCATGTTGACCTTGGGATGATTGATCAGCGTGTTGCCGACGCTGTCGCCGCGGCCGAGCACGACATTGACGACACCCTCGGGCAGGATTTCCGCAAGGATCTTGGCAAGCTTCAGCGCCGTCAGCGGAGTCTGCTCCGACGGCTTGAACACGACCGTGTTGCCGCCGGCGATCGCCGGCGCCAGCTTCCAGGCCATCATCATCAGCGGGTAGT
>NZ_RZTB01000535.1:0-287 GCF_003997735.1 Mesorhizobium sp. M7A.F.Ca.MR.148.00.0.0
CGAAGCGCATGGCATCGTCGCCGTGCTCGAGCGCGCCGGGGTACGGCGGCCGATCCTGCTGCATGGCGTCGATGCAACTGTCTGGCCCTTCGTCAAGCTTGCGCATCGCAAGCGCTGGTCGACACGGGTCGGTCTGGAAGACGGCAATACGCTCGCCGATGGAACTGTGGCGAAGGACAACGCGGCGATCGTCGCTGCCGCCGTAGCGATCTTTTGCGGCTAGTTTTCCAGAATGATCTGGATTGCCTTATCGGCCACCGGATGGAGGCCACTGGCCTGGAAGGACA
>NZ_RZTB01000536.1:0-285 GCF_003997735.1 Mesorhizobium sp. M7A.F.Ca.MR.148.00.0.0
GGCATGACGACAATCAACGAGCAACGGTGATACAAAAGCGACGCATCCGACGCGGCAAACAGACCATAGTAGCATGTTAAGTTAACGTCAACATGTGAGATATTTTGGGGGAATGTCTGATGGCCAGATGGCCCTCAATCCTGCGCGGCGAGCCAGGGAGCGCGGTGCGATTGACGCCGAACGCGCTTCGACTGGCTTTGCGAGTTCCTGCGCAACGACCTGATAACCCCCGCCGCTTCGGCGCCGTTCAAAGAAAACGCGACGACTCAAGAAGCTCAGCCACCC
>NZ_RZTB01000537.1:0-285 GCF_003997735.1 Mesorhizobium sp. M7A.F.Ca.MR.148.00.0.0
ACACATACAGTGGGTTGCGGGTGATCGAGTAAGGCCCGCCGGTCACCACCTCGGATGATTTGCGCCCGCCTATGTAGAGGGTCGCCCAAAGACGGCCCACGATGCCGAGGAAAATCAGCAGCACGCCGAACATTTCGATCGATTCGTGCACCGGTGTGTCGGGCGGAAACGTCGATTGACCAAATAGCAATGCTGCGAACAGCACGACCACGAGAACGGCAAGCACTATCCGGCGCATATGCTGGTAGTTGCCCAGCCCGTGTGCCTCGACGGGCGCAGACTTGA
>NZ_RZTB01000538.1:0-285 GCF_003997735.1 Mesorhizobium sp. M7A.F.Ca.MR.148.00.0.0
GCGTGTAGCCCTTCGGCTTCACCGTCGTGAAGCGGAACCGCCCCTGCGGATCGGTACGGAAGCGCCCGCGCAGATTGAATTCCGGCTGCCTGTCGGGTTCCTGGTTCTCGTAGAGACCCTCGGCATTGGCCTGCCAGATCTCGACCACCGCATCGCCGATCCCCGCGCCGTCGAGCGTGACGATGCGGCCCGCAACCTCCAGCGGCTCGCCCTTGTGATCGCGCGAGATGTTCGCGCCGGACACCATCTCCGGCACATCGGCCCGGTAGAAGGGCCCGGCCAGGG
>NZ_RZTB01000539.1:0-283 GCF_003997735.1 Mesorhizobium sp. M7A.F.Ca.MR.148.00.0.0
TGCGCGACACGGTCGAGCCATCGGCGAAGGCGCCGGCATTGTCTTCCGAACCGTCGATGCCATCGGTGTCGGCGGCCAATGCGTGGATGCCTTCGACGCCGTTGATGCCGATAGCAAAGGCGAGCAGGAATTCCGAATTGCGGCCGCCCTTGCCTTTTGCCCGTAGCGTGACGGTTGTCTCGCCGCCCGACAGGACCAACACCGGCTTCGAAAATGGTCGGTTGCGCGTCGCCACTTCACGCGCGATCGCGGCATGGACGCCGCCCACCTCGCGCGCTTCGCC
>NZ_RZTB01000053.1:0-41137 GCF_003997735.1 Mesorhizobium sp. M7A.F.Ca.MR.148.00.0.0
TCGTCTTTGCCGGCAACGACACGCCCGGTGTTATGATGGCGTCCGCCATGCGCACCTATGTCGCGCGCTATGCGGCGACACCGGCAAAGCGCCTTGCGCTGTTCACCAACAATGAGGATGGCTGGCGTACGGTCGAGACTGCACTCGGGGCCGGCCTGCAGATCGCGGCGGTCATCGATGCACGGTCCGAAGTGTCGCCGGCGCATCGTTCGCTGGCCTCCAAGGGTGGCTTCCCGGTGCTGCATGGTTCCGTCAGTGGCGTCGATGGCGGCAAGGATGGCGTCAGGAAAATCGCGGTCTCGCTGACCGGTGGCGCGCGCGCCGAGGTCGAAGCGGACGGCCTCGCGGTCTCCGGCGGCTGGAACCCGGCTGTCGGGCTGACTTCCTACCATCGTGGCCGGCCGAAATGGCAGAACGACATATCTGCCTTCGTGCCGGACGGCGCGCCTCCAGGCATGGTCGCCGCGGGTGCCGCCAATGGCGATTTCGGCCTCGGCGCCTGCCTGAGCCAGGGATTTGCCGCCGGCGCGGCAGCGGCGCGTGACACGGGACATAGCGGCACAGTGGGTATCGCGCCTGCCGCCGACGACGAGGCATTCTCGCTGACGCCGCTATGGCACGTCGCCGGCAAGGGCAAGGCTTTTGTCGATTACCAGCACGACGTCACCGCCTCCGACATCGAGCTGGCGCAGCGCGAAGGCTTTGAATCGGTCGAGCACCTGAAGCGCTACACGACCCTCGGCATGGCGACCGACCAGGGCAAGACCTCGAATGTCGCCGGCCTTGCCATCATGGCCGCGGTCAGCGGCCGTTCGATCCCCGAGACCGGCACGACAATCTACCGGCCGCCTTACGTGCCGGTCGCCATCGGCGCCTTCGCCGGCCATCACCGCGAAGAGACGTTCCATGCGACACGGCTGACGCCGTCGCATCACTGGGCGGCCGAACAGGGCGCCGTCTTCGTCGACACCGGCCTGTGGAAGCGTGCGCAATGGTACCCTCGCGCCGGCGAGAAGGACTGGCTGGAATCGGTGACCCGCGAGGTCAAGGCGGTGCGCGGCGGCGTCGGCTTCTGCGATGTCTCGACGCTCGGCAAGATCGACGTGCACGGCCCCGATGCCGGCGCTTTCCTGGATCGCGTCTACATCAACACCTTCTCCAATCTTGCGGTGGGAAAAGCGCGTTACGGGCTCATGCTGCGCGAGGACGGCATCGTCTATGACGATGTCTCCAGCCTCGCCGTTGGCAAGGCGCGCTATGGGCTGATGCTGCGCGAGGACGGCATCGTCTATGACGATGGCACGACATCGCGGCTGGCCGAGGACCACTATTTTCTGACCACCACCACGGCCAAGGCCGGGCTGGTGATGCAGCATCTCGAATTCTGCCGCCAGGTGCTGTTCCCGGAGCTCGACGTGCAGCTCACTTCCGTCTCGGACCAGTGGGCGCAATTCTCGATCGCCGGGCCGAAGACACGCGACCTGCTCAGGGAAATCGTCGACCCGGCCGAAGACCTTTCCAACGAAGGCTTTCCATTCATGGGCGCGCGCGAAGTCGCACTTCGCGGGGGCCTGAGGGCACGGCTGTTCCGTATCTCGTTCTCAGGCGAGATGGCTTTCGAGATTTCAGTGCCGGCGCGCTTCGGCGATGCCATGGCGCGCAATTTGATGCTGGCCGGCGCGCCATTCGGCGTGACGCCCTACGGCACCGAGGCGCTCGGCGTCATGCGCGTCGAAAAGGGCCACATCGCCGGACCGGAACTGAGCGGCACGACGACGGCGGCCGATCTTGGCCTGGGCAAGATGATGTCGACCAAGAAAGACTATATCGGCCGCGTCATGGCCGGACGCGAGGCGCTGGTAGCCCCGGACCGGCAGGTCGTCGTCGGCATCAAGCCGACGGACAAGGCACGCCGGCTGCGCTCCGGTGCGCACATCATCCCGAAGGGACAGACACCCGGCCCCGGCAACGACCAGGGCTATGTCACCTCGGTCTGCTTCTCGCCGACGTCGGATCAGTGGATCGGGCTCGCGCTTGTCGAACGCGGCCGCGAACGCATCGGCGAGATCGTGCATGGGCATGACCCGTTGCGCGGCGAAGACTACGATGTCGAACTCTGCAATCCCGTCTTCTACGATCCGGATGGAGGGCGCCAGCGTGGTTGATTTTTCCTGGGCTCCCCGCAGTCCCCTTGAAAAGGCGCTTGTTGCCGGCGTGCATGGTGCACGCGGTATCGAGGCCGGCGTCTCGCTGACCGAGATCCGCAATTTTGATCTGATCCAGATCATGGCGAGGCGCGGCCAAGGGGCTGATCTGGCGAAAGCGGCCAAGGCCCGTTTCGGCGCGGTGCCACCGGATGCGCCGAAGGCGGTACAGACTCCGGATGCCACGCTGATCTGGTCGGGGCCGGATCAGTTCTTCGTTCTGTCAAACGGCGGCAAGCACACGACGCAGACGTTGACGCCGGCATTCTCCGGCTCCGCCTCGCTGTCGGATCAGTCGCATGCACGGGTCTTGATCAGCATTTCGGGCGTCAAGGCACGCACCATGCTGGCGAAACTGTCTTCGATCGACTTGCACCCAACGACGTTCCCGGTCGGCGCCGCCGCCGCGACATCGATGGATCACACCAGCGTCACGCTCTGGCGCGGCGGCGATCGGCCGGATGGCCTGGCGGTGTTCAACCTCCTGGTGTTCGCGACTTTTGCCGAGAGCCTGTGGCACACGATGCTGGACTCGGCCGCGGAGTATGGTGTGGTTATCGGCCATTCCGAGGAATTCTAGCCCGCCAATTGTGGACCTCGGCGCCGCCCCTCATTGCCCTGCCGGGCATTTCTCCCCGTGAACGGGGAGAAAGAAGCTGTTCGGAGTGCCGCGCTATTTCTGCAATGTTGGCGATTGGCGAAACCGGCGACGACAGCGTCCTTCGCCCCGTTTACGGGGAGAAGATGGCAGCAGCCAGATGAGGGGCAGCACCGACGTTTGGAAGATAGACTGGGAGGCCAATTCAATCTCAATTGACTGGGTTCGAAGCATCACCTTCACCTTGCCAAACGCACGCGCACTGCTATTCTTACCGCTAAAATAATTTCACACACAGGCAAACTTGTTTCTCGAACCGCAAGGCTGAAATGAGCCAGTCGCCCTACCCCGCAATTGCTGCCGGACCGCCGCGGCCGAGCCTCATCCTGAGGCCCGGCCAGATCGCGCTGCCGCCGGGCATGGAGCGTTATACGATCCATGGCAATGGCGCGGTGCTCATCGACATCGAGGCCGGCGACACGATCACCGTGCGCAATGTCGAGGGTGCCCAGGCCTGCGAGTTGCTGGCCTGGGACAGGACCGGCGCGACCGATCCCGGCATTTTTGGTGAAGCATCGAACAGCAACGCTGCCGGCATCAAGGCGCTATTGGCCGAGGACGACGACAGCCTCGCATCGCTACGGAGCGGGCTCGCGCGCCGGCAGGTGCAGCTTGACCATGCCAAGGCGGTTCGCGTGTTCGGCGGCGCGACACCCGCCGGCACCGAGCAGGCTTTCACGGTCGCGCGCGACGGCGCGATGCTGATTGCGGCCCCCGGCGGGCCGATGCTGGTCGATGGCCACGACACGGCGACGCCGCTGACTGCCATCGTTCGCCGCGCCACGATCCGCCCGGCGGCGAAATCGCTACTGGCCGATCCGCTGGCCGACCCGGTTCTCGATTTGCGCGTCCATTCGGCGACGGCGGAATCCTATTTCGTCAAGGCTGGCGACTATCTCCAGATCATCGATGTCGACGGGCGCCAGTGCACCGATTTCCAGTGCTTTTCGGCGCGCAAGCTGGACAGGGGATTGGATCATCCGCTCGACGTGACGACGACTCGCACGCTGATGGGTGCGAGCTACCCGATGCCCGGCCTGCATTCCAAATACTTTGACCAGGACATGGAGCCACTGGTCGAGGTGGTGCAGGACACATGCGGCCGGCACGACGCCTTCGCGCTCGCCTGCGCCGCCAAATATTACGACGACATCGGCTATCCCGGCCACACCAACTGCTCGGAGAATTTCAACGGCGCTCTGGCCGGCAAGGGCGTCAATCCCCGCGCGGGCTGGATGGCGATCAACTTCTTCTTCAACACGGCGATCGACGCGCATGGCGTCATGGTGTCCGACGAGCCGTGGTCGCGGGCGGGTGACTATGTGCTGCTCAGGGCGCTCACCGACATCGTCTGCGTGTCCTCCGCCTGCCCCGACGACACGACGCCGGCCAATGGCTGGAACCCGACCGACATCCATGTGCGGACCTATTCCGGCCAGCACAAATTCTCGCGAGCGATCGCCAGACGCATGACGCCCGATTCGGAACAGAAAATGACCCGCGAGACAGCTTTTCATTCGAGCTTTGCCAAGCACACCCGCAACTTCGGCGAGTACAGGGGCTATTGGCTCGCCAATTCCTTCGCCAAGGACGGGCCGATCGCGGAATACTGGGCGTGCCGCCAGGACGCGGTGATCATGGACCTGTCGCCGCTGCGCAAGTTCGAGGTCACCGGCCCGGATTCCGAGGCGCTGCTGCAATACACGCTGACCCGCGACGTCAAGAAGCTCGGTGTCGGCCAGGTGGTCTATTCGGCCATGTGCTACGAGCATGGCGGCATGATCGACGACGGCACCCTGCTGCGGCTCGGCAAGGACAATTTCCGCTGGGTCGGCGGTGACGATCTGTCCGGCGAATGGCTGCGCGAGACGGCGACGAAGCTCGGCCTCAACGTGCTGGTGCGCTCGTCGACCGACCAGATGCACAACGTCGCCGTCCAGGGTCCGAAGAGCCGCGACATCCTGCGAGAAGTGATCTGGACTTCGCCATTGCAGCCGTCGATCGACGAGCTCGAATGGTTCCGCTTCGCCGTCGCCCGCATTGGTGGCGGCAACGGCATTCCGGTCGTCGTCTCGCGCACCGGCTATACCGGCGAACTCGGCTACGAGATCTGGTGCCATCCGCGCGACGCCGAAAAGGTGTTCGACGCCATCTGGGAAGCCGGCCAGCCGCATGGGCTGAAGCCGATGGGGCTGCAGGCGCTGGACATGGTGCGCATCGAAGCCGGGCTGATCTTCGCCGGCTACGAATTCTCCGACCAGACCGATCCGTTCGAGGCCGGCATCGGCTTCACCGTGCCGCTGAAGAGCAAGACCGACGATTTCATCGGCCGCGAGGCGCTGATCCGCCGCAAGGAGCACCCGCAGACGAAGCTGGTCGGCCTCGACATCGACGCCAATGTCGACGTCGGCCATGGCGATTGCGTGCATGTCGGCCGCGCCCAGATCGGCGTGGTCACGTCGGGTATGCGCTCGCCGGTGTTGAACAAGATCATCGCGCTGGCCAGGCTCGACGTCACCCATTCGGCTGTCGGTACCGAGGTCGAGATCGGCAAGCTCGACGGCCATGCCAAACGGCTGCCGGCGCGCGTCGTCGCCTTCGCCCACTACGATCCGCAAAAGACCAAACCACGCTCCTGACGGCCTTCCTCCCAAGGCAGTGAGGCCGTGCTGGCAGCCTGATAGGAATTTTTTCTTGACCTGCTGAGGGCAGCTATGCTACATATTCGTCCATGGTGCTGATTTGCGCCGCGACCCGCCTGCGGCGGGTTTTTCGTTTCCAGACCCCTGGTCCTTTTCCGAACAATCCTGCCCGCCAGTGTGAAGCTGACATGTTTCGCAAGCGTGATGTGCACGGCGCGACAATTCGCTTGACGTGAAAGCGCGCCGGATCAATCTTCACTCCTAAGAAAAAAATACGACTGAGTGGAAACACCGGCAGTCGATCAATGCATGCGTCGATGGTGAAGCCTCGCGCAGCCGCGGCGGTCACGAACGGGGAACATCAAAATGGGGAACAAAGACATATGAGCACCATAACGACTGTCCTGGAGCCGCTTGCCGAAGGCAAGTTGCACCGAAATATCGACTGGCGCGGCGCCTTCTGGGTGGCGAGCGGCGTGCCTGCCCTCGTCCTGTTCTCGATCGGCGGCATTGCCGGCACGACCGGCACGCTGGCCTTCGCGATCTGGATCTTCTCCATGATCATGGGCTTCCTGCAATCCTTCACCTATGCCGAAATCGCCGGCCTGTTTCCAAACAAGTCGGGCGGCGCGTCGATCTACGGCGCCACCGCTTGGCTGCGCTATTCCAAGTTCATCGCGCCGCTGTCGGTCTGGTGCAACTGGTTCGCCTGGTCGCCGGTGCTGTCGCTCGGCTGCTCGATCGCCGCAGCTTATATCCTCAACGCGTTGGCGCCGGTGCCGCTGTTCACCGATGCCTCGCCCGAAGTCGTCGCCTATATCGCCGCGCATGCCGGGACGAGTGCCGCCGACGCCATCACGGCGGTGACCACCGCCGCAACGCCGGTGATCCGCAACTGGACGCTCTACAGCCACACGCTGGGGCCGGTCTCGTTCACCTTCAACGCGACCTTCTTCATCGGCGCGGTGCTGATGCTGATCATCTTCGCCATCCAGCATCGCGGCATCCTCGGCACTGCCAACGTGCAGAAATATATCGGCCTGCTGGTCATCATCCCGATGCTGATCGTCGGCGTCGTGCCGATCGTCACCGGCCAGATCAACTGGGCGAATTTTTCGCCGCTGGTGCCGCTGGCGGCAGCCTACGCGCCCGAACCCGGCGCCTGGAACATCGCCGGCTGGACGCTGGTGCTTGGCGGCATGTTCATCGCCGCCTGGTCGACCTACGGTTTCGAGACCGCCGTCTGCTACACCTCGGAGTTCAAGAACCCGGGCACCGACACGTTCAAGGCGATCTTCTATTCCGGCCTTTTGTGCATGCTGCTGTTCATCCTGGTGCCGTTCACCTTCCAGGGCGTGCTTGGCCTCAACGGCATGCTGGCGACACCGATCGTCGACGGCTCCGGTGTCGCCGACGCGCTGGCCGGCATGGTCGGCGGCGGCGCACTGATCCACAGCCTTTTGGTGATGCTGATGATCCTGGCTCTGGTTCTGTGCATCATGACGGCCATGGCCGGCTCTTCACGCACGCTCTACCAGGGCTCGGTCGATGGCTGGCTGCCGCGCTATCTCAGCCATGTCAACGAACATGGCGCGCCGACGCGGGCAATGTGGACCGATCTCGTCTTCAACCTGATCGTGCTGGCCATCGCCTCTGCCGACGCGACGAGCTTCTTCTTCATTCTCGCCGTGTCGAACTGCGGCTATATCATCTTCAACTTCCTCAACCTCAATGCCGGCTGGATCCACCGCATCGACAACGGCCATATCGCCCGGCCTTGGAAAGCACCGAGCTGGTTGCTCGGCGTCGGCGCGATCTTCGCCTATGTCAACATGATCTTCATGGGCGCGGGCGCCAAAGTTTGGAATCCGATGGCGCTGTGGGCCGGCCTGATCACTGCGGCTCTGATCATCCCGGTGTTCTGCTTCCGCCATTACATCCAGGACAAGGGCAAGTTCCCCGACCACATGCTGGCCGATCTCGGCATGACGGGGGCCGACCTCTCGGTCAAAAAGGCGGGCATACTGCCTTATCTGACGCTGGTCGCCGGCGTGGTGGTGATGCTGCTCGCCAACTGGTTCTTCGTCATCTGACCTCGTAAAAGTGAAAAGGATCGGGCGCGCTTCGGCGCCCGATCCTTTTCGACTGGCGTGATCGATCTATTCGGCAGCCAGTGCCAGTTGCGGCTTTTCGGTTTCCTGGCTCAGTTCCAGATCGTCGGTCCGCCCCTCCGCCCCGCGCTTCTTCGGTTCCCGGCCGAAGAACAGGGCGTACCCGGCAGGCAGGACCAGGATGGTCAGCACCGTGGCAACGAGGATGCCGCCCATCATGGCGTAGGCGAGCGGACCCCAGAAGACGCCGCGCGAGATCGGGATCAGCGCCAGCACCGCCGTCAGCGCCGTCAGCGTGATCGGCCGGAAACGACGAACGGCCGAACCGATGATCGCCTCGTAGCGGTCCATGCCCGCGGCGATGTCCTGGTCGATCTGGTCGACCAGGATGATCGAGTTGCGCATGATGATGCCGAGCAGCGCGATGACGCCGAGAATGGCGACAAAGCCGAACGGCGCGCCGCTGATCAAGAGTGCCGCGGCAGCACCGATAATGCCAAGCGGACCGGTCGCCAGCACCAGCATCGCCTTGCCGAAGTTCTGCAGCTGGATCATCAAAAGCACGACGATGACGGCCAACATGATCGGCGCCTTGGCGGCGATCGAAGCCTGGCTTTCCGCCGAATCCTCCGCACCGCCCTGGATCTCGACCTTGTAACCTGGCGCCAATCCGTCACGCAGGCCCTGCATATCCTTGTACAGTTTGGTGACGACGTCATTGGACTGCACGCCGTCGGGCAGCGTTGCCCGCACACTGATCGTCGGCAGACGGTCGCGGCGCCACTCGATGCCTTGCTCCAGCACCGGCACCACCTTGGCAACCTGCGACAGCGGCACGAAGCCACCGAAGTCGGTCGGGATATAGACCGAGTCGACCGAGGACAGGAGGCTGCGGCTGGCATCCGGCTCGCGGGCAACGATGGACACCGTCTCCTCGCCGTCGCGGAAGTCGTCGAGCGGCGCGCCGGACATTGCCGCCTGCAGCATCTGGCGGATGCGCTGCGAGGTGACGCCGAGTGCGCGGGCACGATCCTGGTCGATGACCAGCTTCATCGCCGGAACCGGCTCCAGCCAGTCATCATGCACGGCGCCAAGCAGCGGATCCTCACGGAACTTCGCCTTCACCTGGTCGGCGATGCGGCGCACCTCCTGGCGATCCGGCCCCATGACGCGCATCTGCACCGGCCAGCCGGTCGGCGGGCCGAGGAACAGACGATCGACCTTGGCACGGATGGATGGGAAGTCTTCAGCCAGAACAGTGCGCAACTTGACGATCAACCGTTCGCGGGCCGGTTCGTCATTGGCCATGACGAGCAGCTGGGCGAAGTTGGGGTTGCTCAGCTGCTGGTCGAGCGGCAGGAAGAAGCGCGGCGCGCCTTCGCCGATATAGGTGGCGATGAAACGCTTGTCCTTGTCGTCCATCATCTTGGTTTCGAGCGCCTTGGCCTGCGCCTCGACTTCCTTGATGCTGGTGCCTTCCGGCAGCCAAAGGTCGACGAGGATTTCCGGCCGCGACGATTGCGGGAAGAAGTTCTGCGGAATGAACTGGAAAGCCCACAGGCTGGTGCCGAAGGTGACCAGCGTCATCACCAGGACGATGATGCGATGGCGCACGGCCCAGCTGACGGTAGCACGAAGCCGGCGATAGAAACGCGTGTCGAAGACATCGTGATGGCTGCCGGCATGCTTGCGCTGCTTGAGGATCATATTGCCGAGCCATGGCGTGAAATAGACCGCGACGAACCAGGAGACGATCAGCGCGATGCCGACGACATAGAACAGGGTCCGGACATATTCGCCGGCTGTCGAGGCCGCGAAGCCGACCGGAATGAAGCCGGCCGTGGTGATCAGCGTGCCGGTCAGCATTGGGAAGGCGGTCGAGGAATAGGCGAAACTCGCCGCCTCGACTTTGACCATCCCCTCCTCCAGCTTGCGCTCCATCATCTCGACGACGATCATAGCGTCGTCGACCAGAAGACCGAGCGCGATGATCAGCGCGCCGAGCGAGATGCGCTGCAGGTCGATGCCGAGTTCGTACATGATGGCGAAGGTCGCAGCCAGCACCAGCGGGATGGCGATGGCGATGACCAGGCCGGAACGCCAGCCTATCGACAGGAACGAGACGACGAGCACGATCAGCAGCGCTTCGCCAAGCGCATGCATGAACTCGGCCACCGCATCGGTGACGACGCCCGGCTGGTCGGAGATCTGGTCGACCGCAACCCCGTAGGGCAGCGCCTCTTCGAAGCGCTTGTAGGTGGCCTCGACATCCTTGCCGACGTCGGTAACCTTGAAGCCCTTGGCCATGACGACGCCCAACTGCACGCTGTCGTGACCGTTGAAGCGGTATTTGCGCTGGAACGGATCTTCCAGCCCCGAGGTCACCGTGGCGATGTCGCCCAGCCTTGTGACCTGGCCGCCGGCGCGCAGGCGCAGGTTCCGGATATCCTCGACCTTGCCGACATCGCCCTCGACGGAGATGCGCACCGAGTTGGTGCCGGTATCGACGGAGCCGGCCGGGTCGACATTGTTCTGTCCCTTGATCGCATTCTGCAGATCGGTCAGCGTCAGGCCGCGTTCGGCCAAGGCCTTGGACGAGACGTCGATATAGAGCTTTTCCGGCTGGTCGCCGATGATGACGGCCTTCTCGACGCCGGGCGTCGTCAAAAGCATGTCGCGCGCCTGGATGGCGAACTTCTTCAGTTCGGGATAGCTAAAGCCGTCGCCGCTGATCGAATGCAAGGTGATGAAGGTGTCGCCGAACTCGTCGTTGAAATACGGGCCGAGCAGGCCCTGCGGCAGGTCGCCCTGGATATCGCCCACCTTCTTGCGCACCTGGTAGAATGCGTCCGTCACCTCGGCGGTGTTGGTGTCGCCCTTGATCTGCACGGTGATGATGGCGCTGCCGGCGCGGGTAAAGGAGCGCACGAAATCGAGATGCGGCGTTTCCTGCAGCTTGCGTTCGATCTTGTTGACGACCTGGTCTTCCATCTCCTTGATCGAGGAGCCGGGCCAGATCGCCTGGACGACCATGATCCGGAAGGTGAAATCGGGATCTTCCTTCTGGCCCATACGCATCAGGCCGAGCGCGCCGGAAATGATGATCAGGCCGAACAGGAACCGCGCAATGGCGGGATGGCCGATTGCCCAGCGCGACAGGTTGAAGGGCCGCTTCTCTTCCGTGGAATTGGTCATCGACGCTGGTCCATCTATCTAGCGCAACAAAATCGAGGTTTCATAGTGGCTTCCGGGCGGCAAGGCTCTCCGAGCGGAGAAGCACTCATCGCGGTGGGACGCGAGATCGATGTGGGGGTTACATCAATCGAGCGTCTCGGTCGGGCGCCTGCCGCCCGGAAACCAACGACTGCGGGAACGCGCAGCCGGTTGTCTGTCGTCAGCGCACCTGCTTGGCGTCGCCGTCTGCCGCGGATGCCGATTGCAGCGCCGCATCACCGGCGAGCTTCACCTTCAGGTTTTCGGTCATGAATTGCGTGCCGGCGGCGACCACGACATCGCCGGGTTTCAAACCCTCTGCGACACGCACGCCATCGGCGGCGAACTCGGCAACCTTGATCGGACGGGCATGAACGGTGTCGGCGCCACGATCGACGGTCCAGACGATCGATTGGGTGCCTTGCTCGGCCAATGCGCTCAGCGGGATCGAGACCAGCTGCCGCTCATTGGCCGCCGAGGCTTCGATGCTGGCGGTCATGCCGAGCAGCACACGCGGATCGTTTGGCAGGCTGACGCGGACGGCAAAGGTGCGTGACTGCGGATCGGCGCTGCCGGCGACTTCGCGGACCTTGCCATCGAGCGCCAGCGCATCGTCGGACCAGAAGCCCGCCTTGACTGCCTTGCCCGGCCTGAATTCGGCGATTTCCATTTCGGGGACGGCGATCAGCACTTCCTTCTCGCCGTCGACGGCGACAGTGACAACCGGCGTACCGGAACCGACGACCTGACCAACGTCGGCACTGACCGTGGTTACGATGCCATCCCTGTCGGCCTTGAGATCGGTATAGCCGGCCTGGTTCTTCGCCTGTGCAAGTGTCGAAAGGGCGGAATCGCGCGTGGCGACCGCTTGGTCATAGGTCAAGGTCGCCTGTTCGAGCTGTGATTTCGGGGCAAAATTCTTGGCAAAAAGCTGCTCGGCTCGCTTGCGGGCAAGCTCCACGGTCTCGACCTGCCGCTCGGCGGCATCGAGCGCTGCCTGCGCGCTCTTGACCGAGAGGTCGTAGTCAATGGGATCGATGCGGGCGAGCACATCGCCCGCGGCCACATGCTGGCCGATATCGACGAGGCGCTCGGTGATCTTGCCATTGACGCGGAACGCCAAAGCGCTCTCGGTGCGGGCTCGTACCGAGCCGGAATAGGAGAGCGTGCGGGTGTCGTGCACCTTCGCGATCTCGACAACCTTGACGGGACGGATGATATCCTTGACTTCGGCTTTTTCCTGGCTGCAGCCGGCAAGCCCGAGAGTGGCGACGATCACGCCGGCAACTGGCAGCTTGCGAAGGATGAAATTGGACAAAGACATCTTGGTACTCCGACTGGAGATGAATGGTCGACAACCGGCTGGCGGGGGCTATTACTTCAGAGCTCTGATCGCATAGTCGATCAGATCGTCGGGCATCGCCCGGTTGGTCTTGGCAAGGCACTGCGCAACCATTTGCGGATGGCACAGGATGACCGTTGCGGCACCGAAGCAGCGCGACGCGGTCACCGGGTCCTGTTGTCTGAACTCACCGGCCTCGATGCCGTCGCGGATCACCTCCGCAAACAGGTCGTGGATGCTGTCGACATGCTTGTCGATCACACCCCAGTCCCGTTCGAGGGCGACGATGACCATCTCGTGGACCTTCTGGTCGTCGAGCATGACCTCCATCGTCATCTTGTATTGCGCATGCACGTAACGCCTAAGCCGCTCCTCGGCGCTGATCGGCAGGCGCGAAATCTCGTAGGCCATCTTGTAGCTGGCGCCGAGCATACGGCCGCAGACGGCCTGGTGGATTTCGACCTTGGAGGCGAAGAAACGGTAGATGTTGGCGGGCGACATGCCGAGCTCACGCGCGATGTCGGCGACATTGGTCTTGCCGTAGCCATAGTGCCGGAACAGGCGCTCGGCGCAATCGAGAATGCGCGTTACATTTTCCTGTCGGGCGGCTTCGGCGACTATGGTGGCGGCTTCGGACATGATCCTCTATCGATTTACGAGTGATGAATTTCGATTTTCGTCACTCGTAAATCGAAAAGAGCGACCTGTCAATGCGGATTCGGTGTACACGTACGAATGGTGACAGATGGTGACAGGGAACCGACGAAAGTCGCGGAGGCTTTGCCCAATCGCAAAGGTCGTAACTGCAGGAGAGCAGCGACGAGGCTTAGGTCCCCCTCGCCATCTCGCGCAACCGGAATTTCTGGATCTTGCCGGTCGAGGTCTTCGGGATTTCGGCGAAGATGACCGCCTTCGGCATCTTGAACCGGGCAAGCAGCGCGCGGCAGTGATCGATGATCTCGGCTTCGGTCGCGGCCTTGCCGGGCTTCAGCTCGACATAGGCAACAGGCACCTCGCCCCATTTATCGTCGGGCCTGGCGACGACGCCGCAAGAGGCAACCGACGGGTGCTTGTAGAGCGCGTCCTCGACCTCGATAGAGGAAATGTTCTCGCCACCGGAGATGATGATGTCCTTGGAGCGGTCCTTCAATTGGATGTAGCCATCGGGGTGCATGACGCCAAGATCGCCGGAATGGAACCAGCCCCCAGCGAAGGCCTCGTCGCTCGCCTTGCGGTTCTTCAAATAGCCTTTCATGACGATGTTGCCGCGGAACATGACCTCGCCGATGGTCTCACCATCGGCCGGTGTGGTCCGCATCGTCTCGGGGTCCATGACGGTCAGGCCTTCGAGCGCCGCATAGCGCACGCCCTGCCGCGCCTTCCTGGCACTGCGCTCGCCCTTTTCGAGATCGTCCCAGGCGCCATGCCATTCGTTGACGACCGCCGGACCATAGGTCTCGGTCAGGCCGTAGAGATGGGTGACGGCAAAGCCGGCATCGGCCATCCCCGACAGCACCGCTTCCGGTGGCGGAGCTGCCGCGGTGTTGAAGGTGACAGTCTGCGGGAATTCGCGCTTGTCCTCCTCCCTGGCATTGATCAGCACCGACATGACGACCGGGGCGCCGCACAGATGGGTGACGCCGTGATCGGCGATCGCATCGTAGATCGGCTTCGGCCGCACCCAGCGCAGGCAGACATGGGTGCCGGCCTGGACGGCAAGCGTCCAGGGAAAGCACCAGCCATTGCAGTGGAACATCGGCAGCGTCCAGAGATAGACGGCGTGCTTGGCCATGCCCGCATGAATGGTGTTGGTGTAGGCCATCAGCGCGGCACCGCGATGGTGGTAGACGACGCCCTTCGGATTGCCTGTCGTTCCGGAAGTGTAGTTGAGCGAGATGGCGTCCCACTCGTCGTCGGGCATCGACCAGGCGAAATCCTCGGCGCCGCCTGCGACAAACGCCTCATAGTCCAGCGTGCCAACCCGCTCGCCCTTCGGATACGGCGCGTCGTCGGCGTATTCGGGATCATCATAGTCGATGACCAGCGGCTTGACCCTGGCCAGTTCCAGGGCCTGCCTGACAACGCCGGAGAATTCGCGGTCGACGATCAGCACCTTGGTCTCGGCATGATCAAGCTGAAAGGCGACGACCGCCGCGTCAAGGCGGGTGTTGAGCGAATGCAGCACCGCCTTGGTCATCGGCACACCGAAATGCGCCTCCAGCATCGGCGGCGTGTTTGACAGCATGACGGTGACGGTGTCGCCCTTCCCGATGCCGCGCCTGTCGAGCGCCGAGGCAAGCTTCAGCGACCGCTGCCAGAAAGTGCGATAGTCGATGCGCTGGCGGCCATAAATGATGGCGATCTGGTCGGGATAGGTCTTGGCCGCGCGCTCAAGATAGGTGAGCGGTGTCAGCGGTTGATGGTTGGCCGCGTTCTTGTCGAGATCCTGTTCGTAAGGACTGCCCATCCCATGCTCCCCGATTTCTTTCAGACGTTCTAGTCACAGGCTCGGTCCGCGTCACCACAAACGATGCCACGACAGAGCGCATTCGGCGCAATGATGAACCAGATTCAGCGTAAGCGGGAGTATCGCATACCTCTGCCCAGTTTGACTTTTGTCGAAAGCCGTGAATAATGTCAGCCGAGGAGACGGCATGGCGATCCGACCGGCAGAACAACTCATCCACAAGGCCGCCTGGCTCTACTATGCCCATGGCCTGCGGCAGGACCAGGTGGCGAGCCAGCTTAACATTTCCCGTGCCTCGGTCGCCATGTATCTGCGCAAGGCGCGCGAGACCGGCATCGTCAACATCTCGACTTCGACCCAGCTTTTCACCGACGACGTGCTGGCGCGCAAGCTCGAGGATGCGTTGAGCCTCGACGCCGTCTGGATCGCACCGGAGAATGATCATATTGCCGACCCGTCGACGGAAATCGCCGTGCTGGCGGCAAGCGTCTTTCTCGAACTGGTCAAGAAGGGCGACCGCATCGGCGTCGCCTGGGGCCGCACCGTCTATATGATCGCCGACGTGATGTCCTATGCCGATCTACAGGATGTCACGGTGGTGCAGCTCTGCGGCAATCTCGGCGCACCCTATTCCTATCGGCCCGACCAATGCACCATGGAGATCGCGCGGCGGCTCAACGCCAAGGGGCTCAATTTCTACGCGCCGCTGGTGCTGTCGACGGAAGAACTCGCGCGGGCGCTGCGTGCCGAGCCGGTGATCCGGGAACAATTGTCGGGTGTCAGCGAATGCGACCTGGCGTTATACTCGGTCGGCGCGGTCGACGCCGACAGCCATCTGGTCAAATGCGGCGCGCTGACGCCAAGCGAAATGGCGGATCTGCGCAGCCAAGGCGCTGCCGGCGTGATTGCCGGGCAGATCATAGACGCCGAAGGCAAGGTGCTCGGCTGCAGTTATAACCGCCGGGTGATCTCCGCCGAGCTTGCCTCGCTGCGCGCCATCGCCAGGCGTTTGGTGGTGGTGCAGGAGGACAGCAAGTTCGAACCGCTGCTCGCGGCGATCGCCGGCGGCCTTTGCACGCATCTGGTGGTCGGCGCGCACATGGCGCAGCGGCTCCTGGACCATGCGGCTGCCACGACAGAAAAGGCCTCCTAGAAATCCTCCTCTCCGCCGCCGGCGCATTGTCATCAAAGCGTCGCGGCAATCCTGTTTCACCAACAAAGACAAACAACCGGACGAAGCGAACATGAAGAATTTGTGGAATGACGAAGCAGCCGAAAATCTCGTCGCAGACTACGCGAAAAAGGGTGTCGGCCGCGACCTGGCGCTGCGCGTCTACACGACCCGGCTGCTCGGCGGCGAACCACGGCTGGTCCTGCATGGCGGCGGCAACACCTCTTGCAAGACGACGGCAACCGACCTCGTCGGCGATCAGTGGGACGTGCTGTGCGTCAAGGGCAGCGGCTGGGATATGGGCGTCATCGAGCCGCAGGGCCTGCCGGCGGTCAAGCTCAAGCCGTTGCTCAAGGCGCGCGCGCTGAACAGGCTGGCCGACGAGGACATGGTTGCCCTGCAACGCATCAACCTCATCGATCCGTCCTCGCCCAACCCGTCGGTCGAGACGCTGCTGCATGCCTTCTTGCCGCACAAATTCGTCGACCACACGCACTCGACTGCCATTCTCGCCATCGTCGACCAGGAGGACTCCAAGCCGCTGGTGAAGACGGTTTTCGGCAGCAGGATGGGTTATGTGCCTTACATCATGCCCGGTTTCGACCTCGCCAAGGCGGCCGCCGACATCTTCGACGCCGACCCTGATGTCGAAGGCCTGATCCTCGACAAGCACGGCATTTTCACCTTCGGCGACGACGCCAAACAGGCCTACGACCGGATGATCCACTATGTGAATGTCGCCGAGGACTTCATTGCCGCAAGCGGCAAGCCGAAGGCGGCAAAGGCGGCCTTGCCGGCAAGCCTCGCGACACCGGCGTCCATCGCGCCGATGCTGCGTGGTGCGGTGGCGGTGGCGCGCGGCGAAGGCCGCTTCGACCGCATGATCAGCGATTTCCGCACTTCGCCGGCAATTGTCGATTTCATCAATTCGGCTGAGATCGCCGACTATGCCGGACGCGGTGTGTCGACACCGGATCTGTCGATCCGCATCAAGACCGGCCCAATGGCGCTGCCGGCGCCCGATGCTGACAAGGCCGGTGACTACAAGGCGGTGATCAAGAGCCATGTCGACGCGTTCGCCAAGGATTATCGCGCCTATTTCGAAACCAATGATGCGCTCGACAACGTCAAGCGCACCATGCTCGACCAGATGCCGCGGCTGACGCTGGTGCCGGGCCTCGGCATGTTCGGCCATGGCCGCACGCTGAAGGACGCGAAGATCGCCTCGGATGTCGGCGAGATGTGGATCGAGGCGGTGCGCGGCGCCGAGGCGGTCGGCCGTTTCCACCCGCTCTCCAAGGCCGATCTGTTCCCGCTGGAATACTGGTCGCTGGAACAGGCCAAGCTCGCCTCCAACAAGCCGAA
Organism: Mesorhizobium sp. M7A.F.Ca.MR.148.00.0.0; assembly: GCF_003997735.1. Lineage (NCBI taxonomy): Bacteria > Pseudomonadati > Pseudomonadota > Alphaproteobacteria > Hyphomicrobiales > Phyllobacteriaceae > Mesorhizobium > Mesorhizobium sp. M7A.F.Ca.MR.148.00.0.0. The sequence continues at coordinate 17,174 of NZ_RZTB01000053.1, forward strand.
GCCGCTGACGGGCCAGGTGGTGCTGATTACCGGCGGCGCCGGCGCGATCGGTGCAGCGACAGCCAAATTGTTCGCCGACAATGGCGCCCATGCCGTCGTCGTCGATCTCGACGCCGAAAAGGCTGCCGATGCGGCGAAGAAAGCCGTCAACAATTCGATCGGCGTCGCCGCAGACATCACCGACCCGGCACAGGTGCGTGCCGCCTTCGACAAAGCGGTTGCCGTGTTCGGCGGTGTCGACATCCTGGTTTCCAATGCCGGCGCCGCCTGGGAAGGCCGCATCGGCGAGCTCGACGACGCGCTCCTGCGCAAGAGTTTCGAGCTCAATTTCTTCGCCCACCAATCGGTGGCGCAGAATGCCGTGCGCATCATGCTCGAGCAGGGCACAGGCGGCGTGCTTTTGTTCAACACCTCCAAACAGGCGGTCAACCCCGGCCCGAAGTTCGGCGCCTATGGCGTGCCGAAGGCGGCGACACTGTTCCTGTCCAGGCAATACGCGCTCGACTATGGCGCGCATGGCATCCGCTCCAACGCCGTCAACGCCGACCGCATCCGCTCGGGGCTTCTGACCGACGCCATGATTGCCAGCCGTTCGGGCGCGCGGGGCGTGTCGGAGAAGGACTACATGTCCGGCAATCTGCTCGGCCAGGAAGTGACGGCGCAGGACGTGGCGCAGGCCTTCCTGCATCACGCGCTGGCCGACCGCACCACCGCCGATGTGACGACGGTCGACGGCGGGAATATCGCGGCAGCGCTGCGCTGACGTAGAGATCCGTCCAGACGAAAAGGTGCGGTGCAACTCCGAAGCTTGCTCGAGAAGGGGCGGTTGGGAACTTTCGACCCGACCGGCCATTGAGATCGAGCAAGATCAAGCAGCTAATTGTTGCCGGCGACGGCCCGCCGGCGGTCTTGCTTCGCGGCGCTCTACGCTCACTGGGAGCTGGAGTGGCCCGACATCGTGGCGCATGACTTCGGCGGCTCCGTCGCGTTGCGCGGCCGTGCGCGCCCGACATCGATGCGGCCACTCGACCCACCCAACACCACGACACCGGTGGTGGCCTGCGGGCATCGAAACAAGGTTCCGGCGACGGCGCCGGACAGGTCTTCCTCGATTACCGCCTGGGCTTCCATATACGCACCGTACCTTGGGCCGGAGCCTGGCGCCGGCTGCAGATATTCGGCAAAAAGGCCGCCTGCAGCAAGCGGCTGCAGGCGGCCTTCGATAGCGAAAGTTACTTGGCGTTCGGGTTCGGCATCCAGGCCGGCATCGCGACATCGGCATGGGCGAACTGCGGCAGCTTGGCCGACAGGTCTTCCATGTTCTTGATGTCCTTGTCGATGAGGTCCTTCTGGGTGATCAGCGTCGGCGGCACGACGACGTTGTGGCCGGGATCTTCGCCGGCCAGCAGCTGCGCCAGCGCACGCACCGAGACCTGGCCGACGACGGCCGGATTGGTCGCGGCGGTCGCGGCCCAGGCGCTGTCGGGCTCACGCATCGCAGCGATATCGGACGTCGAGATATCGGCCGAATAGATCTTGATGCCCTTGTTCAAGCCCGCTTCGTCGACGGCGATCTTCACGCCCTTGGCGAATTCGTCATAGGGAGCGAACATCACCTTGATGTCGGGATGCGCCGTCAGCACCGAACGCGCCTGGTTGGCGACGGAGTTGGCAATCGGATTGTCGAGCGTGCCGAACATCGCGACTTCCTTGATGCCGGCATATTTCTTCTTGACGTCGACCCAGGTCTCGTTGCGGCGGTCGAGCGGCGCGATGCCGGCGACATAGACATAGCCGGCATTCCAGCTCTCGCCATTGTCCTTGACAGCCTGCTCGAGCGCGAGGCGCGCCAGGTCGCGGTCGGACTGTTCGATCTGCGGGATTTTGGGATTTTCGACATTGACGTCGAAGGCCACCACCTTGATGCCGGCGTCGACCGCACGCTGTGCGGCGTCCTTCATCGATTCCGTCAGGCCGTGCTGGATGATGATGCCCTGCACGCCAAGCGCGATGGCCTGATCGACCATGTCGGACTGAAGGGCGGCATCCTGGCGGCTGTCGAGGACACGCAAGTCGATGCCGAGCGCCTTCGACTGTGCCTCGACGCCCGAGAGATAGGCCTGGAAGAAGTCGCCGGTCGAGAGATAACGCACCAGCGCGATCTTGACGCCGGGCTTGTCGAAAGGCGCCGGCTTGTCCGCGGCAAAAGCCGGGACCTGCATCAGCATGGTTGCGCCGGCCAATCCGAGCGCCACCTTCCCCAGAAGTCTTCTTGTAATGCTCACTTTGTTTTCCTCCACTCTTGTTGAACCCAAAATCCTGTTCCGGTCGAAAGCTACCTCCGGCCTCTGCCAGAAAGCGCAAAGGTGAAGACAAGGGCGACGACCAGAACCACGCCCTTGACGAAATCCTGCGTATAGTAAGGCGCGTTCATCATCGTCAGGCCTTGCAGCAAGATGCCGACGAACAGCGCACCGATGGCAGTGCCGAAGGCGTTCGGCTTGGCGGCACCTAGCACCGCGTAGCCGATCAGTGCCGCGGCGACCGCATCGAGCAGCAGATTATTACCCGAGGCGATGTCGCCGCGTCCAAGCCGGGCAGCGAGCAAAATACCGCCGATCGAGGCAAAAACTCCTGAAATAACGTAGGCCCAGATCTTGTATGCCTTGACAGGCGCACCGGCGAGTTCGGCGGCGCGCTCATTGCTGCCGACGGCATACATCATGCGGCCGAAACGTGTGTATTCGAGGAAGAACCAGATCAGCACGGCGAGCACGAGCAGCACGACCACCGACACCGGAATCAGGTTCGGGATGAAGAAGTCGAAGCGGTGGCGGCCGAGCGCCAGGAAGGCGTCGGAGAATTTGCCGCTGGCGACCGAACCGTCGGGCATGGTCATGCCGGTGGCGATCGAGCGGCCTTCTGTCGGAATGCGCTGCAGGCCGACGAGCAGGAACATCATGCCGAGCGTCGCCAGCAGATCGGGCACACGCATGTAGACGATCAACCAGCCATTGATCAGGCCGACAATGGCGCCGATGAGCAGGCAGACGACGACCGCGACAAGGGCGTTCTGCTCCAGCACCACCATCACATAGGCGGCCGCCATCATGGCTGATGTAGCGACCGAGCCGATCGAGAGATCGAAGCCGCCGACGACGAGCGTGGCGGTGACGCCGAGCGCCAGCACGCCGGTGATGGCGACTGACTGGAAGATGAAAACGGCACTTTGCGGCGAAACGAAACCGTCGGCAGCGATCGAGAAATAGGCGACGAGCCCGAACAAGAGCACGATGAACCCGTAGCGGATGGCGTGGTCGCGCAATGTCATCCGGCGCTCCCGCGCGCTGCTGCCGTCTTTACCCAACCCGAACCCATGCTCTCTCCATTCCAATTCCTATAGCCCGCGCTCAGGCCGCACTGTGCAGCGGCCCGCCGGCGACCTCGGCCAGCAGGCGGTCGAGATCGACATCGGCATTGCGGTGTTCGCCGACGATGGTCTGTTCCGACATGACCAGGATGCGATCGGCGGTTTCCAAGGCCTCGTCGAGTTCGGTGACGAACAGCAGCGTGGCGCGTCCGTTTGCACTCGCCCTGAGCTTGGCGGCAATGTCGCGCCGGGCCGAGATATCGACGCCCTGAAACGGCTCATCCAGAATGAACAATCTCGCATCCTGCGCCATCCAGCGCGCGACCATCACCTTCTGCTGATTGCCGCCGGACAGCTCCGACATGTCGTCCTTCTCGGACCGACAGACGATGCCCAGTTCTTCGATCTGCCGGCGCGCGGTGGCGCGTTCCAGACGGCGCCTGAGAACAGCGAAGCGCGACATGCGCTTGTGAAACGGCAGGCTGATGTTTTCCTGGATGTTGAAGCCTTGGACGATGCCATTCTCGCCGCGGTCCTTGGCGACCAGGAACACGCCGGCAGCGATCGCTTCGCCAGCTGTTTCAGGTGCATAAGGCCTGCCGTTCAGCGTCATTGTACCGGCGAGCGGCCGGCGCACGCCAAACAGCGTCTCGGCAAGCGCCGTCTTGCCGACGCCGACAAGGCCGGTGATGGCAACAACCTCGCCGTCGCCGAGTGTCAGCGAGATCGGCCGGGCGCCCGGCGCAATGCGTAGACCCTCGATCGTCAGGACTGCCTTGGCCGAATTCCTGACGACGATCTGGTCGAGATGGATCTTGCGGCCGAGCATGGCGTTGACCGCGCCTTCATAGTCGAGCGGTTTCCTGTCGAAAATGCCTGAGATGATCCCGTCACGCATCGAGACGATGCGATCGGCCAGCCGCCTGATGTCCGACATGCGATGCGAGATGTAGAGGATCGCCACGCCCTGCTCGCGCAGCCTGTCGATCAGCGCGAACAGCCGGTCGGCCTCAGCGCTGGACAGCGATGAGGTCGGCTCGTCGAGGATCAGCACTTTCGGCTTGTGCGCCAGCGCGCGGGCAATCGCCACCATCTGGCGATCGGCCAGCGAAAGATCGCTCACCCGCGCCTTCAAATCGATGGCCAGCCCCATGCGGTCGGCAACCGCCTTGGCCTCCCGCCGCACACGGGCCGGATTGAACAGGGTCGGCGCGCCGCTGCCGCTCAGCCGGTCGAGGGTCAGGTTGGTGGCGACGTCGAGGTCGGCGACGACACCGTCGTTGATATTCTGGTGCACGGTGACGACGCCGGCGCGGATCGCTTCGGCCGGGGTTTTCGGTGCGAAATCCTGGTCGGCGAGCGCCATCGTGCCGCCACCGCGTTCGTAGACACCGGAGATGATCTTGACGAGGGTGGATTTGCCGGCGCCGTTGGCGCCCATCAGCACGGTGACTTCGCCGGCATGCAATTCGACCGAGACGCCGCCTAGCACCTCGTTATGGCCAAAGGATTTCCTCAGTCCCTCTACGCGGAACACGGCATTACCGACCATACGTTCCTCCCTGACATGACGCTATGGGCTGCATCGGCAATTGTCAACACGATTGACAATTGCCAGATCGCTTCCTAGCTTGGCCCAGCCGCCACGCCTCCGTTATGTTCGGAGCGCATAAGCGGGAGGATGACGATGACTGAAAAATTGCCGTTCGAAGCACTATCGGTCGAAACCCTGGCTGCACGCCTTGGCGGCAACGAGGCGCTATGCGCGAAGATCGGCAAGGACACTGGCGCCTGGAAGGTTCGCGAGGTCGGCGACGGCAATCTCAACCTGGTGTTCATTGTCGAGGGCGCCAGCGGTGCAGCCGTGGTCAAGCAGGCCCTGCCCTATGTTCGCCTGGTCGGCGACAGCTGGCCGCTGCCGTTGAAGCGCTCCTTCTTCGAATATCACGCGCTGACCAGGCAAGAGGCGCGCGCGCCAGGCTCGGTGCCGGCGATCCATTATTTCGATGAAGGCCAGGCGCTGATCATCATGGAATATCTTGCGCCGCCGCACATCATCCTGCGCCGCGCCCTGATCGACGGCCGCCAGCTGCCGAACATTGCCCGGGACATCGGCCTGTTCATGGCCCGGACGCTGTTTCGCGGCTCCGACCTGCACATGGCCGCCAAGGACCGCAAGGCCGATCTGGCGCTGTTCGCCGACAATGTCGAGCTCTGCGACATCACCGAGAGCCTGGTGTTTTCCGACCCCTATTTCGACGCCAAGATGAACCGGCACACCTCGCCGCAGCTCGACGGCCTGGTCGCCGAACTGCGCGCCGACCGTGACCTCAAGGTCGAGGCGCAGCGGCTGAAGCACATCTTCGCCGCCAATGCCGAAACGCTGCTGCATGGCGATCTGCATTCCGGCTCGATCATGGTCACCGACAGCGAAACCCGGATGATCGATCCGGAGTTCGCCTTCTACGGTCCGATGGCTTTCGATGTCGGCATGCTGCTCGCCAATTTCTGGATGTCGTTCTTCTCGCAACGCGGCCACGAGGAGGAGGGAAAGCGCGACGCCATGCGCGCCTATCTGCTCGGTGTGACGGTCGAGACATGGTCAGTGTTCCGCGCCGAATTCTCGCATCTATGGCGAACCGAGCGCACCGGCATGCTCTACCAGAGGAGCCTGTTCGAGGATCAGGGCGACAAGCTCGGTGCCGAGCAGGCGCTCGACCATGTTCTGCACCAGATGTGGACCGATCTGCTCGGCTTTGCCGGCATCGAGGTGCACAGGCGCATCCTCGGCCTCGCCCACAATGCCGATTTCGAGACCATTGCCGATGAGGGTTTGCGCGCCAGTTGTGAGGCAAAGGCGCTGAAATTCGGCCGTCACCTCGCCGTCAACCGGCGCCAGATCCACAGCATCGACGAGGTCAACCAACTGGCCGCGCTGATCGAACAGGAGAGCAGCATTTGAACGTCGGCGACCGCCACTATCGCACCATCTGGCTGAGCGACGACGGCCGTTCGGTCGATATCATCGACCAGCGCTGGCTGCCGCATGATTTCCGCATCGAAACGATCGGCACGGTCGACGGCATCGCCACCGCCATCCGCGACATGTGGGTACGCGGCGCGCCGCTGATCGGCGTCACCGCTGCCTATGGCGTTGCCATGCAGATGGCTGACGATCCGTCGGATGAAGCGCTCGATGCCGTGTGGGAGACCCTGCACGAAACACGGCCGACGGCGATCAATCTGCGCTGGGCGCTCGACGAGATGCGGCGCTTCCTGCGGCCTTTGCCTCCCGAACAACGCGCGGCAGCCGCCTATCGGCGGGCCAGTGAGATCGCCGACGAGGATGTCGGCCTCAACCGCGCCATCGGCGAGAACGGTCTTGCCATCATCAAGGCGATCGCGGCGCGCAAGCAGAAGGGCGAACCGGTCAACATCCTGACCCACTGCAATGCCGGCTGGCTGGCCACGGTCGACTACGGCACCGCCACGGCGCCGATCTCCCTGGCCACAGAAGCCGGCATTCCGGTCCATGTCTATGTCGATGAAACGCGGCCGCGCAACCAGGGCGCACAGCTGACCGCCTGGGAGATGGCCGGGCACGGCGTGCCGCACACGCTGATCGTCGACAATGCCGGCGGCCATCTGATGCAGCGCGGCGCAATCGACATGGTCATCGTCGGCACCGACCGCACAACGGCCGACGGCGATGTCTGCAACAAGATCGGCACCTATCTGAAGGCGCTCGCCGCCGCCGACAATGACGTGCCGTTCTATGTCGCACTGCCGTCGCCGACCATCGACTGGACCGTGCATGACGGACTGGCCGAGATCCCGATCGAGCAGCGCTCGGCCGACGAGGTCTCGCTGGTCTGGGGCAAGACCGCTGCCGGCGAGATTGCCCAGGTGCGCATTTCGCCGGAGACGACGCCTGCGGCCAACCCGGCCTTCGATGTGACGCCGGCGCGGCTGGTCACCGGCTTGATCACCGAGCGCGGCGTTGCCAAGGCATCGCGCGAGGGATTGAAGGCGATGTTCCCCGAGCGGGCGTAGCCCACGTCCCTAGTACAGAGGCTCCGCCATATGCTTTGGGGTCGGCCACGTCTCGGTAATACCCGGCTGTACCGGCCGCTCCAGATAGGTCGACAAAACCACATAGCTGCGCGTCGAGGTGACCCCCGGCGTTTCATACAGGCGCGCCAAAAGGCCTTCGAGTGCCCTGGTGTCTTCCGTGCGGACCTTCAGCAGCATGCAGGTATCACCGGCGACGGTATGGATCTCCTCGACTTCGGGATATTGCGAGACTGCCATCAGCTCCGGCGTCTTTCCCCAGCCCCTAGTGTCGATATGGACAAAGGCAAGCAAAGGCTTTTTCACCGCCCGGGGATCGATGATGGCGACCGTGTTGCGGATGGCGCCGCTGCGACGGAGCCGTTTGACCCGCTCATGCGCCGCGGGTGGCGACAAGCCGACGCGATCGCCGAGTTCGGCGTAGCTGATCGTGGCGTCATCGACCAGGACACCTAATATTCTTCGGTCTATCGCGTCGAGATCGCGGGCCGCGGGCCTGTTCTGCAGAATGCCATCTGTTTCTTCATCCATGGCGAAATTCCTGGTTCTCCGCTGAATAGAATACGGCCATTATGCTGATATGTCGAACATTGATCAAGTTGCGCCATTGACTGCCCGAGCCCCGATCCCGGCGCTTGCCTATCTGCTGACCGGATGCATCGCTGTCATTGGCTCGAACTCGCTTGTGCTGGGTCCGATCGCACCGGCTGTCGCCTCGTCGTTCGGAACCAGCGTGCCGGCCGTGATGATTGCGGCGGCAGCGTTCGGCCTTGGCACCTCCGCAAGCGCCCTGTTCCTTGCGCGCTACATCGACCGGCTCGGTGCTCGCAGGATGCTGCAGAGCGCACTGTTGCTGTTGGCATTGGCGCTGGTCGCAAGTGCCGCTGCACCCACGGTGACCATGCTGGTCTCCGCACAGCTGCTGGCCGGCATCGCTGCCGGCATCGCCATGCCCGCGATCTATGCCAGCGCCGCAGCCATTGCCCCACCGGGCAGGGAGAGCGGCACGATCGGCGTCGTCCTGACTGGATGGACGCTCAGCATGGTCGCCGGCGTTTCGCTTTCGGCCGTGCTTGCCGATCTTGTGCATTGGCGCGCCGTTTTCGCAGCGGTCGCGGTGCTTGCGGCCCTTGCATGGATGGGGCTGACAGTGACGTCGCTCAGCGACATCAGGAAGGCCGGACCGGCGCCCGCCCCGCTGGAAGCGCTCGGCATTCCCGGAATCCTGCCGCTGCTGGTCGCGTGCGCGGCCTTCATGACTTCGTTCTACGGCGTCTATGGCTATCTCGGCGACCATCTTCATGTCGGGCTTGGACAGCCGGTGAGCGCCAATGGCCTGGCGGCGCTTGCCTACGGCATAGGCTTCGGGACGGCTGCTCTGCTCGACGGCGTCATCGACAGACTGGGTGCCCGGCGCGTAATGCCGTTCGCCTATCTTCTGGTCGCAGTCGTCTATGTCGCGATGGCGGCGACGAGCGGCAGTTTCGGGCTGACCTTGACCATGGTGGCAATCTGGGGACTGGCCAATCATTTCGGCCTGAATGTCCTGGTAATGCGCCTGTCTGCGCTCGATCCCTCGCGGCGCGGCACGATCATGGGCCTGAACAGTGCGGTGACTTACCTCGCGGTCTTCGTCGGCACCACCAGCTTCGGGCCGCTCTACTCCAGCTTTGGTTTTGCCACTTGCGCAACGGTCGCAGCATCGCTGATGCTGATCGCCGCATCGGCGGCGGCGTGGCGCTAGTCGACAGAACGGGATTGGCTATCCGTCTTCCAGAGCAGTCGCTTCAGGTTTCAAATTCGCCCGTCACCCTTTACGGGCGCTGGCGCCGCCCCTCACCTGCCTGCCGGCATCCTCTCCCCGTATAGTGACGGGGAGAGGGGTTCTCTCATCGGCGATTTCGCCAATCGCCAGCGTCGCAAGAAGGCGCCGAGGTTGCGGCCAGCCTCTTTCTCCCCGTCACTATACGGGGAGAAATGCCCGGCAGGGCAATGAGGGGCGGCGCCGACTCGGCAATTGGTGGTCTCCGCCACAAGTCGGAACCTCTCATTGGTTCTGGAGCGATTGCCCTGATAGGTCTCCCCGGTTGACAGCAGCGCCCTGCCCTTTCATACAAAGCCGTTAATGTTCTCAGGGCGGGGTGAAAGTCCCCACCGGCGGTAAAGGTTTCGACCCAAGCCCGCGAGCGCTTTCCGGTTTCGGAAAGGTCAGCAGATCCGGTGTGATTCCGGAGCCGACGGTTAGAGTCCGGATGGAAGAGAACGAAACGGAAGCCGGCCCGCTCTTCGCGGGCTTAATCCGTATCGTGCGTCCTGATTCTGGTTCGAAACGGAAGGATGGACCCATGAATCAGCATTCCCATAAAGACTACGAAAAGACTCGCATCGCCGTTATCCGCGCGCGCTGGCATGCCGATATCGTCGACCAGTGCGTGCAGGCCTTCGAAGCGGAACTGGCCTCTCTCGCAGGCGAACGCTTCACTGTCGATGTCTTCGACGTGCCGGGAGCCTATGAAATTCCCCTGCATGCCAAGACCCTGGCCGGGACCGGCCGCTATGCCGCGATCCTCGGCACCGCCTTTGTCGTCAATGGCGGCATCTACCGGCATGAGTTCGTCGCAAGTGCTGTCATCGACGGCATGATGAACGTGCAGCTGTCGACTGGCGTGCCGGTGCTGTCGGCGGTGCTCACCCCACATAACTACCACGACAGCGCCGAGCACCACCGCTTCTTCTTCGAGCACTTCACGGTCAAGGGCAAGGAAGCGGCGAACGCCTGCGTGCAACTCCTGGCGGCGCGGGAGTTGATGGCGGCTTAAGTCACCAAAACGGCCGGATTTCAGCCCTGCAACAAGAATTGCGATCGAGAAGAGCGCTGAAGGTTGCGGTTCGGTTGAAATCCCGCCAGAAGCATCAAGGGCCGGCCGGCAACCGGCCGGCCCGCGACGTTGCGCTTGAAACCAGATACGGGAGACTATTGGGTGGCTCGCATAACACTGAGACAATTGCTCGACCACGCCGCCGAATACGGCTACGGCGTGCCCGCTTTCAACATGAACAATATGGAACAGGGCCTCGCCATCATGGAGGCCGCCGAGGAGACCAAGTCGCCGGTCATCCTGCAGGCAAGCCGCGGCGCGCGCGCCTATGCCAATGACGTGGTGCTGGCCAAGCTGATCGACGCGCTGGTCGAAATCCATCCCGACATTCCGGTCTGCATGCATCTCGACCATGGCAACAACGAAGCCACCTGCGTCACCGCTATCCAGTACGGCTTCACCTCGGTCATGATGGACGGGTCGCTGAAGGAAGACGGCAAGACGCCGGCCGACTACGCCTACAATTCCGGCATCACCAAGCGCGTCGTCGACATGGCGCATTGGGGCGGCGTGTCCGTCGAAGGCGAGATCGGCGTGCTCGGCTCGCTGGAGAGCGGCGGCGGCGAGCAGGAAGACGGCCACGGCGTCGAAGGCGCCATCAGCCACGACCAGCTTTTGACCGATCCGGAACAGGCGGTCGAGTTCGTCAAGGACACCCATGTCGATGCGCTGGCGGTTGCCATGGGCACCAGCCATGGCGCCTACAAATTCTCGCGCAAGCCCGACGGCGCGGTGCTGGCCATGAACGTCATCGAGGAGATCCACCGCCGGCTGCCGAACATGCATCTGGTCATGCACGGCTCGTCCTCGGTGCCCGAGGACCTGCAGGAGATCATCAACAAATATGGCGGCCAGATGAAGCCGACCTGGGGCGTGCCGGTCGAGGAAATCCAGCGCGGCATCAAGCACGGCGTGCGCAAGATCAACATCGACACTGACAACCGCATGGCGTTGACCGGCGCGATCCGCAAGGTGCTGACCGAGAACCCGAGCGAGTTCGATCCGCGCAAATATTTGACACCAGCCATGGCCGCCATGCGCAAGCTCTGCAAGGAGCGCTTCGAACAGTTCGGCACCGCCGGCAACGCGCAGAAGATCAAGTCGCTGCCGGTCGCCGAAATGGCCAAGCGCTATAAGTCGGGCAGCCTCGACCCGAAGTTCGGCTGAGCTCCAGCGATTTATCCCAGAGCTGCCAGAAGCATCCTGGCAGCTCTGGCGACGGCTGTTTTACTCCGGAGTCTCGGCCTCGGCACGAACCAGCTTGATATCGGCGCCAGCCGCCCATGCGCCGATATCTTCCCGACGCAATGCCGCCGCCATCATGTCTGGAAACAAATCCGGCGTGCAGGCAAAGACCGGAATGCCGAGGGCGGCCACCGAGCCTGCCATCTTCGGGTCATAACCTGGCCTGCCCTGGTCGGTCAGCGCCAGGAGCACCACGACGTTGACGCCGGAGCGAACGAGTGCAGCAAGCCGCTGCAGCAATTCCTGCCCGTTGCCGCCCTCATAAAGGTCGGTGATCAGCACCATATGCGACTTGGTCGGCCGTTCGATGCGGTCCGCACAATAGGCCACGGCCTGGTTGATGTCGGTGCCGCCGCCCAGTTGCACGCCGAACAGGACTTCAACCGGATCGCTAAGCTCCTCGGTCATATCGACGATCGCCGTGTCGAAGCAGACCAGCTTGGTCCGCACGACCGGCAGGGAAGCCATCACCGCGGCGAAGATGGAGGCGTAGATCACCGAGCTTGCCATCGAGCCCGACTGGTCGACGCACAGCACCACCTCATCCAGGTCGACCAGCCTTCGCTGTTTGCGCATGAAGCCGACCAGCTTCTCCGGCACGATGGTTTTGTGCTCGGGCTGGTAATGGCCAAGGTTGGCTGAGATCGTACGTGGCCAGTCGATGTCGCGCTGGCGTGGGCGGTTGGTGCGCTGCGACCGGTCGACCGCGCCGCGTATCGCCTCGGCTGTCTTCTGCTCCAGCCGCTGCATCAGCTTGGCGACGATATCGGCGATGATGGTACGCGCAATGTCCTTGGTCTTGGCCGGCATGACCGAGCGCAGCGAAATCAGGTCGGCGACGAGATTGACGTCGGCCTCGATCGCCTTGAGAAATTCCGGCTCCATCAGCATCTGCTTCAGGTTGAGCCGTTCGAAGGCATCCTTCTGGACGATCTGGACGACCTGTGCGGGAAAGAACGATCTGATATCGCCCATCCACTGTGCCACCCTTGGCGCCGAGCGGCCGAGGCCGCCGCGCCGCTTGCGCGGATCGGCAGCCGCATCGCCAGCACCATCGCCGTAAAGCGCATCGAGCGCCGCCGAAAGCCGCTTGTCGGTGTCGGACAGCGCTGACGAGGTTTCATCATCGGCCCCGATCGCCATGCGCCAGCGGCGCTCCCGTCCGTCGCCAGCCTGGATTGGCTCGCTCATTTCGGCCTCGTCATCCATTGCGGGCCTCGCTCATCAGCAGGGGTCCAAGCCGTTCCAGGTGCCGGCGCCACGCTTCGCCGCCATCCGGAGTCGGCGTCAGTCCGGCCGGCAGGCATGCGGCGCGGCCGAGCACCGCTTCGATCAACCGCCGCCGCTCCATCGAGTCCAGATGCGAAAAGACCCGGCGCAGCAACGGCAGATGGGCAATGAAGGCGTCTTCGTCGAGGGATGCGAGCCAGGCATCCACCGCACCGCGCAGGCCCTCGTCGTAGATCAGCCGTTGGCCGGCAGTGCTGAAGAAACCCTCGAAGAACCCTGCAGCCTCGGTGACCGGCGTTCCTGGAGACAGACGTCGTGCGATCAGACCGGTTGCCGCGTCGGCTGACAGATGGCCGGCTTCGTAGAGCAGATGCGCGGCACAGCCTGCCACCAGCGCCGTCGAGCGCGATCCATCGAGCACCGCAGCCAGCCCATTGCGCCAGGCGTCCAGCACGTCCTGTTCAGGCTCGACCAGACTGATCGATTCGTCGGCCTTGCGCATGGCGCCGACCAGCGTCGTGGATGCCTGGGCATCGAGGTCGCGGGCGGCATAGGCGAGCGCGATCCCGCCTTCGACGATCAGCCGCTCCAGCAGACCGGACAGACGGGCGGTTTCCGTCTTGCGAGCCTCGCCATAGCGGATGATGTCGGCGAGCGGCGGCACCGATGTCAGGATTTCCAGGCATTCGCTGCTGCGGGCTGCCCGGTCCTCCAAGGCCGCGAGACCGGCGATCGACGCTTCCGACAGGTTTGCCGTGATGGCGCCCTGGACCAATGCGGCCATCGCATCAAGAGACGTTGCCGCGCCGATCATCTGGATCAGCCGGCCATTGGCCGCCTTTTCGATGGTTGGTCCGTAGACCAGGTTCTCCACCAGTCGAACGGCATATTCAGGTTCCCACGACAGCGTCCAACGCTCGCGAAAGGTGCCGCGGCTGCGGCCGCTGTCGGTGAGTTTGCCCCAATGCACGCCAAGCACGGACAGCCGGTGCAGCAAGGTCGACCGAAACAGACCGCTCTCGCTGCGCAGATCGACCGATAATTCGCGCTCCAGCGCCTCGGGCTTCAGCCGCGCTGCTTTCTGGTTGCGCTGCAGGTCCTCGATTAGCGGCGCCAGCGGCGTGTCTGGCGGAATTTCACCGACATCGGCGCCCAGCAGCAATTCGGCTTCGACCAGCGCCCACAGCAGCGCTTCCCCGTTGAACAGGGCGGCGATGGCGGCGTCACGCAATTCCTCGAAACCGGGCTTTGGCCGCTCACGGATCACAGCCAGCGTGCGGGCCAGCCGTTCGGCTTCGATCAGCGAGGCGGTCGAGACCATGTGCCCCTTCGCCCTCAGGACCGCCGCGATCTTCGCCAGCCACAGGACCGAGGAGTCGCCTTGCCCGCGCGTCTGCCACAGATGCTTGCACCAGCCGGGCGCGACAACGCCGGCGCCATAACCGAAGCCCAGCGCCAGACGCGGCCCCGTCCACGGCGCCCAGGTCATCATGCTTTTGCGGCGGGCGAGCCCTCTGAGTAGCGCCTGGTCCTCCTTCAGCGGTCGCGTCGCCTGCAGTGCCGGCACATGGAAGGCACCGCAAACGATAGCGATCGGCCCATCGAATTCCTTTCGCGCGGCGGCGATTTCAAGCCGCATATGCGCTTCGCGTTTCGCCTCAAACGCCGCAAGCGGACCTTCGCCGTCCCGCAGCGTCGTCATCGCGTCGGCTATTGCCGCGAAGATGGGACCCGGCTGCGGGTTCTGCTCGATGATATCAGACCACCAGCTTTCGCCATCCTCATAGCCGGCAGCTTGTGCCAGCGTTCCGATCGGGTCCCGCAGATGCGGCGCCAAGTCAGCCTCGACGTTGGCTTCCGTTCCATCGCTCTCGGTTTCCCCCACGGCCTCAATCGGCGCAGTGCGGGCTGACGACGGCAAATCGATGAAGCGCACTGCCGCATTGTTGGTGACGGCCCAGAGCGTCGCCTGATACTCCGGCGAGAATTCGGCGAAGGGCCAGAAGCTTGTCGAGGCCGGATCGTCTTCGGGATAGCAGAGCAGCGCCACCGGCGGCTGCATTTCGGGGCGGGCGAGCAACGGCAACAGCGGGCTGGCGTCGGCCGGTCCTTCGATCAGCACGGCGACCGGTTTCAACTCCTGCAACGCCTGCACCAGGCTGTCGGCGGAGCCGGGCCCGTGATGACGTATGCCGAAATAGGAAACGTCGCTGAGCGCCATGGCGTCAGATTGCCGCGTTCAAGGCCGCGTAGTAGCCGGCATAGTCTGGCCGCTTCTTGAGCACGGTTTCCAGATATTCTTCCAGCACCAATTTGTCCTGCACGGGATCCTTGACGATCGCGCCGACGAGGCTGGCGGCAAGACCTTCGGCGCCGAGCTTGCCGCTGTCGAACCAGGCCGCCTGGCTGAGGCCGCCGACCATGGTGGCAATGGCTTCGGCCGTGGACAGCGAACCGGACGGCGTCTTCAACGTCACCTTGCCGTCGGCTGTAGCACCGGAGCGCAACTCGCGAAAAATGGTCAGCACTCGCGCGATCTCCTCACCGACATTCTTCGGCACCGGAAGGTCAAGACCGCCGGCCATCTCGCCGACCCGCTTGGAGACGATCGCCACTTCCTCCGCCATGTCTTCGGGCAAGGGCAGTACGACGACATTGAAGCGGCGCTTCAACGCTGACGACAACTCGTTGACGCCCTTGTCGCGGTTGTTGGCGGTGGCAATGATGTTGAAGCCGCGCTGCGCGTAGATCGAGGTGTTAAGTTCCGGGATCGGCATCATCTTTTCGGACAGCACGGTGATCAGCGTGTCCTGCACATCGGAGCCCATGCGCGTCAGCTCCTCGAGGCGGCAAAGCTTGCCGTCCTGCATGGCACGGTAGAGCGGCGTCGGCACCAGCGCATCCTGGCTTGGGCCCTTTGCCAGAAGCTGTGCGTAGTTCCAGCCATAGCGGATCTGGTTCTCGTCGGTGCCGGCCGTGCACTGCACGATCAATGTCGAGTCGCCCATAATGGCGGCGGCGAGATGTTCCGACACCCAGGATTTGGCCGTGCCGGGCACACCCAGCAGCAACAGCGCGCGGTCGGTGGCGAGCGTCGCGACCGCGGTTTCCATCAGCCGGCGGCGGCCGACATATTTGGGCGTTATCACTGTCCCGTCGTCAGCCTTTCCGCCAAGCAGGTAGGTAAGGACCGCCTTTGGTGAAAGGCTCCATCCGGCAGGCCTTTGCCGGTCGTCATTGCGCGAGAGCGCCTGCAATTCGGCGGCATAGGCCTGCTCGACCGGAAGACGGATGGCTGCGTTCATTTGCTGTTCTCCGGATTGATCATATGTTGGTTCAATGCTCGGCCAGTGACGCGTTGAGCCGCAGAAGACCCAGAGACGGCGCCGCCGGCGCCATACCGGCCGCAACCACGTCTCCGATCAATTTCTCCGCCGTCGCCGCCGTGGCGAGAAAGCCCATAGTTTCCAGAAGCTGGTCGACGCCTCGCCTCACAGCGTCATCGTTTGCTGCAACAGCGGAGCGAAGCGCCGCGAGCGTCTGGCCGTTTGTCAGGTCGGCCCATTCCAACCAGCTTGCTTCGAGGCCCTCGGCCAGATTGAGCGCGCCAAGATGTTGCGTGTCCTTCAGGATCGACCTGACCAGGACACGCTTCCTGCGGCTGTCCAGACGCGCCATGAGGTGGAGGACGAAGAGTGCGGGCTTGTCACGTTCGGCGACAAGCGTATCCGCCATGTGCGTCACCGCGGCGTCGCTGCCCGATGCGGCGACCATTCGGGCAACAAGGATATCGGCATTGCTCTCGGCGCCGAATTGCCACGCCCCGATAAACTCGGATTCGGTGGTGCCGAAGCGCGTGGCGAGGTCGACCAGGTTACAGGTCTCGAACAGTTCGGCGCGACGTCTTTCCTGCGCCGGCGATTTGAGTTTTGCCGGCGTGTAGGTGGTGCGGCGGCGGATGAAGCCGGATTTGCCTTCAGCGATGAAGGCAGCGAGTTCGGCCGTCGGATCTTCCGGCCCGCCATCGCCTGGCGAGCCGTGCTCTCCCAATCTTGCCAGCAACCGGCCAGCGAGCTCGCGCAGCTTGCCGGAACGATCGGCGGAGAGGCTCTTCAGGAATGGCACGTCATCGGCGCCCAGGCCGAAGCGCAACAGGTCGACGAGTGCAATCCTGATCTCCGCCGGCTCTCCGGAGGCCTTGGTTTCGATCAGTTGCCGAGCCGAAGCCGGTGCGGTGCGGCGCATATCGGCGAGCGCGGTGCGGCGTGCGGCGGGATAGAAGTCATCCCAGTTTTCCACCGTCAGTTGCTCCTGGCTTGCAGGTTTTTCGCCGTCCGCGCCTGCCTGCCAGTCGACCCAGGGTGCATAAACGTCCGGACTGCTCTGATCCGACGCGGCTGGCATCCAGTCCATCGGATGCAGCACGAAGCCGCGGCTGGCGACGAGCGTGACCACACGCGACTTGCTTCTTGTGTCGGCGGCATGCTTTAGCGCGGCTCGCAATAGCGGCCGCAGCCTTTCCGGCAGCATCGGCAAGGCGAGTTCGGGCAATTGCGGGCGGCGTTTCAGCGTCTTTGGCGCGGCTGGCCGCAAGGCGATGTCGAGAGCTTGTGCGGCGATCGCCAGCAGCCGGCGTTCGCGCTCGTCCGGGCTGGCACCGCCGGCGATCTCCTTCCACGCGCCCGGAGCCAGGTCGAAGGTGGTCCCGCCGGTGATCCAGCAGTCGCGCATGGCCGCCAGGCCGGTCTGCTCGATCTCGTTCACGACAAGTCAAGCCTCCCGAAACCGCTTTGCGCCGCCAGCAGGTCAAGCCGGCTGCCATTCCAAAGTGCTGCCGTTGCCATAAGGTCCAGCCCAAGCAGCGTTGGATTGACGGTGTCGGCAATCGGCAAGGCGATACCATGCGGATCGCCGGCGGCTTGCCACCAGGCAGCGCCCCGATCGTCCAGCAGGATCGTGCCGGGCGGCAGCATGACAGGACAATCGGTGAGCCAAGGGGCTGTGTTCTGGTGAACAGCATGCGCCGCGAGCGGATCGGCTGTGTGAAAGCCGAAATCGGGCCACTCACCTGTCGGGACGTCGCCCTTGCGGTCCGCCACCAAGGCCCGCAGCGGCTGGCGTGCCGGGTAAAAGACCAGCCTGGCATCGAACCGGTCGCCCGGTGTGAAGGCGTTCGACCGGCGACCGGCCGAGGCCGGAAAATAGTCGAGCAAGAGAGCAAATTGCGGGCTCGCGCTCTTCAGGTCGAGCAGCCAGGTCGAATGGCTGACAAGACCGTCACGGCGCGACTCGATCTTCTCGCCAAGCACCTCCCAGACGCTTTCGACCTGTTTGGCATCGGGATTGGCCAGAACCTGCTCACGGCTTTCGGACGTCGATACGAGCCGCCTCAGTTCGGCGTCGCCTGGCGTCGATCGCCAGGCCTTGGCCACCAGCACAAGCTTGCCTAGTTCGCGGATCGCCGCGTCCGGGCGCTCCTCGCTGCGCAGCCCCATCAGCCGTGACGGAATCTCGTCGATGCGGCCGGCAAGCGCTGTCGCCTTCATGTCGACCAGCCGTGCCGCAATCCGGCGGCAACGATCACTGCTGTTGTCGACAAAACCGGCCAGGCCAAGCCGCAACTGGTCAGCGATCCATTGATCCAGCTCATCCAACGCCGCCGACACCGCGGATTGCGTATCCAGCGTCCGCTTGCGCTGCGCTGCCTCGCGGCGCTCGACCGCAGCGGCGTCCTCGACATCAGCGCTTTCGTCGTCGCGCGAGGCCTCGCCAATGCTCTTGCCTCCCGCACCGGGCGCTGGCGCCGCCGGCTGCGACGAGGCCTTCCTGCGGCGGCCGAGCCAATCATTCACCCATCCCGGGGCCGAGCCTGCGGCGGTAAAACTGGCCGGCGTGGTGGCTGCAATCCACATCAGCGCCAAAGTGTGCTTGCAGGGAAATTTCCGCGACGGACAGGTGCATTTGTAGCCATGGTCGCCGGTGTCGACGACCACACGATAGGGATTGGAGCCGGAACCCTGGCATTCCCCCCAGAGGAGCCCCAGTTGATCGCTCTTTTCGAGCCGTGGCCAGTTCGATTGCCTGGTCAACCTGGACGCTGCGCTCAACGACGCCTGATCGGGCGCAAGCGCTTCGATGGTTTTCAAGTCGAATTCCAAGCCGCGCCTCTCGTCGCTCGAACGATACGGGTAGCCAGTATAGATGGCCGTCTATGACGGATTCTTGTAGCAGCAGCGGTACCGAGATCGATACAGCTGAACACAATAGTTGCGCCAGTCAATCTGATCCGTCGGCAATGCAATTGCTATTCAGCGATGTCTCCCCGAGAAATTATCTCTTGGCGAGGATAAACGCGCGGTATGACTTATTGAAGCGTCCGCGCCGGCTGACCGGCGTGGTCGCGGGCGATGCCGGCTTCGGCATCCTCCACACCAAACGCACGGTCGAGACCCGTCGCCACCACCGAGACCCTGAAGCGGCCTTCCATGCCTTTGTCGAAGATGGCGCCAACGATGATGTCGGCATCCTCGTAGACCTCTTCGCGGATGCGGGTGGCGGCCTCGTCGACCTCGAACAGGGTCATGTCCCTGCCGCCCGATATCGAGACCAGCACGCCCTTGGCGCCTTTCATCGACACTTCGTCGAGCAGCGGGTTGGCGATCGCGGCTTCGGCCGCCTTCATCGCCCGGCCCTCACCGGAGGCCTCGCCGGTGCCCATCATGGCGCGGCCCATGTCGCGCATCACCGATTTGACGTCGGCAAAGTCGAGATTGATCAAGCCTTCCTTGACGATGAGATCGGTGATGCAGCTGACGCCGGCGTAGAGCACCCGGTCGGCAATGACGAACGCATCGGCGAAGGTGGTCTTGGCATCGGCGATCCGAAACAGGTTCTGGTTCGGGATGACGATCACCGTGTCGGCGCTCTCGCGCAGCCGCTCGATGCCCTCTTCGGCCATCTGCATTCGGCGCCTGCCCTCGAAGGCGAAAGGCTTGGTGACGACGCCCACCGTCAGGATGCCGGCCTTGCGCGCCGCCTGGGCGATGATTGGAGCCGCACCGGTTCCCGTGCCGCCGCCCATGCCGGCGGTGACGAAACACATATGCGTGCCGGCCAGATGGTCCATGATCTCGTCGAGCGATTCCTCGGCCGCGGCTCGGCCGATCTCGGGAAGCGATCCGGCGCCCAATCCTTCGGTGACGTGGGCGCCAAGCTGGATCAGCCGCGTCGCCTTCGACATGGTCAGCGCCTGGGCGTCGGTGTTGGCGGCGATGAATTCAGTGCCCTGAAGCTGCTCGGCGATCATGTTGTTGACGGCATTGCCACCGCCGCCGCCAACGCCGATCACGGTGATCTTGGGTCTCATCTCGGAGATTTCGGGCTTCTTGAACTCGGCCATGCCTGTGTCTCCTTCGCCAATTGCGCGCGCTTCACGACCCACCCGCAGACTGCCTTGAAACCTTGCAATCGAGTGGCATGATGCGAATCACTCCGTTGCGATGGGTAGCCCAAAAAGCCAGACAGCGGCCAGAGGTGCAAGTGCATGCGAGGTCAAGATTTGTGATGACCGTTTTGCACAGCGTGGCAGAGACGCCGTGTGCCTGACAATCAAGCCGTGAGCCTTGGCGCGACGCGTCGCTTGCCGCGCAACGATCGAAGCGTCTATCATGTGCTTGATAAGTCGCTGACTTCGGCGTTCTCGCCGGGCTCGGCCACGCAGAATCCCCAGCGGCGAAACCAGCCGGCCGCACAGATTTCTGAACCGATGAAGCAGCGCCCCGCCGATGGCCGACAAAACACAATTCGGGTTGACCGCCGTCGACACCGTTCCCTTGCATGAAAAAGTCTATCTTGAGCTTGTGCGGGCGCTGATGTCCGGCCAGTTCACGCCGGGCCAGAAGCTGACATCGCGAAAACTCGCAAGGGAACTCGGCACCAGCGACATGCCGGTGCGCAGCGCCTTCATGCGGCTGCAAGCGCTGCGGGCGCTCAGCCCAATGCCGAACGGCAGCGTCGAAGTGCCGGCAATATCGGCCGACCGGTTTTCGCAATTGACCGCGGTGCGGACTATCCTCGAAGGCTCGGCGACCGAGCTGGCGGCAACACGCATCAACGGCAACAATCTGCGCACGATCCGACGCCACGCCACCGAACTGACATTGGCGGCCCGCAAGGGCGATATCGACGATTATCTGCGCAAGAACCACGACTTCAAATTCTCGATCTATCGCCATTGCGGCAACGAGCAGATGATCTTCCTGATCGAGACCGTATGGATGCAGGTCGGCCCGTTTCTCAGGAATCTCGCCACGGGGTTCGAGGATGACCTCGCCTCCATTCTCGACATTGACTTTCACGAGGAAGTCGTAGCGGCGATCGAGGCTCAGGATGGCGAGCGCGCCCGCGCCGCCATCGTGCGCGACATCGACGAAGGCGCCTCGCACATCCTGCAGCAGGCGAGATTTCCGCAGGCGAGAAACTGATGTGTGTCGCGTTTGTGCGGATTCGGGCGACGCCCCTTGGCTTTCCGGCCCCTTGCCTCTATGTTGCGATCGCAGATCGCGCAATTGGTTTTGAAATGCCTCCCGACATCCCAGATGGTGACTTGAAAAAATAAGGAAAAGCGCTTGGCGACAGCCAAGTTTGTTTCCTAAAACTCACAAGCTATTTTTATAGGGACAGTGCAGCCGGTCAGGTTGCGGCACCTTCGAAAACCAGAGGTCATAAATTGAGCGATGCAATTGCGGACGTTTTGAACTGGCTTGATAGCAGGGCCGACATCCAGAGCCTGAGAGCCGCGGTGTGCGACCTCAACGGCATCATGCGCGGCAAGCGCATTCCCGTCGAGCAGGCAAGAAAGGCGCTGGAAGGCAAGCTGCGCATGCCTTTTTCCCTGATCGGACTCGATGTGTGGGGCGAGGACATCGAAGGCAACACACTGGTATTCTCGACCGGCGATGCCGACGGACTGTGCCAGTGGACGGGGCGCGGCATTCTGCCGGTGGCCTGGACGGCGCATCCGACAGCGCTTGTCCCGCTCTGGCTGGCCGACGAAAGCGGCGCGCCCTATCTCGGCGACCCGCGACGGGCGCTGGCCCGCATCCTCGATCGCTACAAGGCCTTGGGCCTGACCCCGGTCGCGGCAACGGAACTCGAATTCTACCTCGTCGATCCGCAATCGCAACGGCCGGTCGGACCGGTCTCGCCGGTGACCGGACGCCGTCTCGATTCCGACGCGGCGCTGTCGATCGACGAGATCGACGACTTCGAATCCTTCATCCATGACGTCTACGAGGCCTGCCGGACGCAAGGCATTCCCGTCGACACGGCCATCGCCGAAAACGGCGTCGGTCAGTTCGAAATCAATCTGAACCATGTCGCGGACGCCTTGCGGGCGGCTGACGATGCGGTGCTGTTCAAGCGCACGGTGAAGGGCATTGCCCGCAAGCACGGCTTTGCCGCCTGCTTCATGGCTAAGCCCTATGGCGACCGGGCAGGCAACGGCTTTCACGTTCATTTCAGCCTGCTCGACGGCGAAGGGCGCAACATCTTCGATGACGGCACCGACCAGGGTTCTGAGACCATGCGCCATGCGGTCGGCGGCCTGCTTGCGGCAATGGCCGAAAGCACGCTGGTGTTCGCGCCGCACTTCAACTCCTACCGCAGGCTGCGCCCGAGATCCTATGCGCCGACCGCAGTTGCCTGGGGTTATGAGAACCGTATGGTGGCGATCCGCATTCCCGGCGGGCCAACCGGTGCGCGCCGCATCGAGCATCGCGTTTCGGGAGCCGACGCCAATCCCTATCTGGTGCTAGCGGCCATATTGGGCGCCGCACTGACGGGCATTGAAAGACAAATATCGCCAGGCGATCCGATCGGCACCGACGGTCAGGGACTCCCGCCGGCAAAGCTGCCGCCGGACTGGGCATCCGCGATCGCCGCCTTCGAGAGCGGGACGCATGTGGCGGAGATTTTTCCAGCCATCCTGCGCGACTCCTTCGTTGCCTGCAAACGCCAGGAATTGAACACGTTCGCGCTCAATGTCAGCGATTTCGAAATCGAGACATACCTCGAAAGTGTTTGAGGCCGACGGCCCCAGCGGTATTGGTTCCGGCCGATTTTCGAGCAGCCGCAAAGCACTTGCGGTGGGGTCGCTAACCGGGCATAAACATGATGGTTTTTATCATGTTGGTTGGGATCACAGGACTTGACCTTCGTTGCGCGCATGGAAAGCCGGATTGAGGGCTTTTCAGTCATTGGCGATCTGAAATGGCATGTCTGGGACGGCGTGGTCGCCGACCTCTGGGATGTCTCATGCGGTGACAAGGCCGAAGGCTATTACGTCTCTCCCGACCCCCGGCTGTTCGTCGCGCTCGATGTGGATGGCGACGGCGCTTTCTTCGTCGAAGGCGCCAAGGGCGAATTGCGCCGCCACGACCAGGCTTTTTCCATGGCCTACATACCGGCCGGCGTGCCGATCCGCGGCCGGGTCGAGGGGCTGCGGCGGATCCGGCATCTCGACCTGCATTTCGACGCCGCAGCGCTGACGCGCCGCTTCGGCCGCAGCCTTGACCACGAGGCCTTGCGGATGTCGCGCTTCCAGTTTCGCGACGACCGGATCGCCATGCTTGCCGGCATGATTGCCGCCGAATGCGGCAACGACCGGCCTCTGCATGATCTCTATGGCGAGGGCTTGCTCAATGCCTTGTTCGCAAGCCTGTTCCAGATAGACCAGCCTGATACCGCCAGGCGACGGTCGCCACTCTCGCGCCGCAAGCTGCGCCTCGTCACCGACTACATCGACGCGCATTGCCTGGACAGGATCCGGCTTGCCGATCTCGCCGCGCTGACCGGCCTGTCCGAAACCGCGATGAGTCATGCCTTCAAGGCGGCGACGGGCGTGCCGCCGCATCGCTGGCAGATACAGGCGCGGGTCGACAGGGCCAAGGCGATGATGGCGCGCGACGCCGCTTCACTTGGCGACATCGCCGAGGCAACGGGTTTTTTCGACCAGGCGCATCTGACGCGTGTGTTCAAGTCGATTGTCGGATTGACGCCCGGCGCCTGGATGAGGAGCACCAGTCGCCAGTGACATTTCCGCAACATCACACCGTGATGTCCCTCGTTTGGACAAGAATGGACAAACTGCCCAATTCCGTCCAATGACCC
>NZ_RZTB01000540.1:0-282 GCF_003997735.1 Mesorhizobium sp. M7A.F.Ca.MR.148.00.0.0
GGATTATCCTATGCCGTCGGGCAATTTTCCGGGATTGGCGGACAGGGCATGATGCGAAACGAATACTCCGGCTGGCGGGCCGGAAATCGGAGGTCGATGTGATGGAGAAAAAGCGCGACTACAGCCTGGTCGGGGAAAGCACGCGCATCGCGATCGAGACCGGGCTGGCCTCGGCCGAGTGGTATCACACCGATGTGCCGCGCAAGGCGATGAAGGAATTGATGCAGCGCTCGGACGGGCCGGCGATCCGCGACACGATCATCTGGATCGTTGCCATATTGG
>NZ_RZTB01000541.1:0-280 GCF_003997735.1 Mesorhizobium sp. M7A.F.Ca.MR.148.00.0.0
AAGGCGAAGTATCCGGAAATCACCGTCAACGAACTCAATCCGGATGCCGGTTCCGGCGACGAAATCGAGGCGATCAAGGCCAACAAGGACAACAAAGGTCCGCAGGCGCCCGACGTCATCGACGTCGGCCTGTCCTTCGGCCCGACCGCCAAGGCCGATGGCCTGATCCAGCCGTACAAGGTGTCGACGTGGGACTCGATCCCCGACAGCGCGAAGGATGCCGAAGGTTTCTGGACCGGCGACTATTACGGCGTCCTTTCCTTCCAGGTGAACAAGGACC
>NZ_RZTB01000542.1:0-279 GCF_003997735.1 Mesorhizobium sp. M7A.F.Ca.MR.148.00.0.0
TGAAGGCCGTGCGCACCGACCGCGAGCTCGCATGCCCCGGCATCGACGCGGGCTTACGGGCGAGGGGCGTCGATCTGGTGGTGACTGTCCGCTCGTCTGACCCGCGTTTGCGGGCACAGACAACGGGCGTTTCGTTCGGCTGACCATAACCGTCTCCGTTGCCAATCGTGGGCTTTCGCAGCGCGAAATCGCGGCCGCAACAGGTATGCGACAGTTCCATGACAACTATCAGGAGAAGTTTGCCTGTCATAAAATAAATAGATTTTACTTATCGATCAC
>NZ_RZTB01000543.1:0-279 GCF_003997735.1 Mesorhizobium sp. M7A.F.Ca.MR.148.00.0.0
CGCCCCAAGGGCCTTCGTAAAGACGGTGGGGAACGCCCGGCAATAACGACGAACGTTAGATTCATGAGCCGTGAAAGTGTCGGTGTCCATATTAAGTCCTCTGCACATAGACGTTCAAAAAAGAGAGCTGTTTAATGGCTAGTGGTTTGCGGCAGATGTTCGTCGCTTAACATTGAAGCGGAATGCCGGAGGCAGATTTGTTGCTGGGATCCTCATCGACTATTATTAGGTTGCGTTGCCCTCCATTCAGGCGCCTTCGGAGAAGGTGCTGCAATAAGA
>NZ_RZTB01000544.1:0-279 GCF_003997735.1 Mesorhizobium sp. M7A.F.Ca.MR.148.00.0.0
CCGCAAGCGCCCTGTTCCTGGCGCGCTACATCGACCGGCTCGGTGCTCGCAGAATGCTGCAGGGGGCTTTGTTGCTGCTGGCACTGGCGCTGGTTGCGAGTGCCGCCGCACCCACGGTGATCATGCTGGTCGCGGCACAGCTGCTGGCCGGTATCGCTGCCGGCATCGCCATGCCGGCGATCTATGCCAGCGCCGCGGCCATCGCGCCGCCGGGCCGTGAAAGCGGCACGATCGGCGTCGTGCTGACCGGATGGACGCTCAGCATGGTCGCCGGCGTTT
>NZ_RZTB01000545.1:0-277 GCF_003997735.1 Mesorhizobium sp. M7A.F.Ca.MR.148.00.0.0
TCAACCTCGCCGCCAGCGACGTGCGCTATCTCTTCGCAGGTTTGCGCGACTTCTATCGCGACAAATCCGCGGCTGGCATCGACGCCTATTCGCAAAAGGCATTGGCGCGGGTCTGGAAGGCGGTTCGCTTTTCCTGGTGGATGACGACGATGCTGCACCGCTTTCCCGACACCGGCGAATTCGGCCAGCGCATCCAGGAGGCCGAACTCGACTATCTCGTGCAGTCGCGCGCGGCATCGACCGCGCTCGCCGAGAACTATGTCGGCCTGCCTTATTG
>NZ_RZTB01000546.1:0-277 GCF_003997735.1 Mesorhizobium sp. M7A.F.Ca.MR.148.00.0.0
TCGGTGTCTCGACGAAGCCTTGCGGCGCGAAATAGAGCGGCACTTCCATGCCCCAGGAATTGCCCCAGCGCGCCCCGGCGGCGTCCATGGCGTCATGCGCGCCGGCCGTCTTCAAGGCCCGTCCCGCAGGCAGTTGCTCGTTGGGATAGCTCATGACGAAACGGCGCGAATAGAACTGCCCGGTGGTCTGCCTGATGTATTCGCGGTTGGAGGCGAAGTCGCCATAGCGGGCGATGTCCATGCCGTAGACGTCGGCTTCCGGCTCGCTATGGATCAT
>NZ_RZTB01000547.1:0-276 GCF_003997735.1 Mesorhizobium sp. M7A.F.Ca.MR.148.00.0.0
AGCTTAAAGCGGAATCCGGCGCTCTGACCGGAGAATACTATGTTCGGATCACAAATAATTACTTCGAGGAGACCATCGTAAGCGGCCCTGAAGACGGAACTATCACTGTGTCCTCAAGTTGATCATTTACGCTGTTGTCACGGCCAATCTAGTGCGAGCCAGGGTGAAATCAGCTTGCTGGCAGGCTTGCCTTCCGCAGCGACGCCTGATGCACCAGCGACGTCCAGCTGTTGGTCGAGGCGAGGTGGCAATAGAGCAGGCCGAGCGCGCCTGATT
>NZ_RZTB01000548.1:0-276 GCF_003997735.1 Mesorhizobium sp. M7A.F.Ca.MR.148.00.0.0
CCCTTGATCCTAGTGTGGTGATAAGCGCCTGGCATTACAAGGCGGTGTCCACCGCCAAGAAGCTCACCAGCGGCCCCTTGCACAGGTTTATTTCCTTGCCGCTCCTTCGTCGTCCCGGGCCATGGACGCGCGGCGGTGGCGTTCAATCCCTAGGCAATCGGTCAGCGGCCTGATCCTGATACTGATCGGGCTTGATCCGATTGCCGTCCAGCCCGCGCTCTTGGCCATGCTGCTTCTTGTTGCGATTCGACAAGACCGCGTTTTCTTCGATCTTGT
>NZ_RZTB01000549.1:0-275 GCF_003997735.1 Mesorhizobium sp. M7A.F.Ca.MR.148.00.0.0
TTGAGTGCCTCTTCCTTGGTGAGGCCGCACTTGCGCGCAAAGTAGAGAGCTTCGATCGCCTTTTCACGATCTGTGGCTTCTGTGTGCTGTTTAAGCTTTTCACCCATCGTTCTCTATCACCTTTTGATGCCACCGAACCATCACGGTGCCGGGTTGTTCCCATCCATCGGATCTGCTGACCTGCGGAGCGCCGCTGCCTGATGTCGCCGATAAACGAGATCCCGAGACCTGTAGCAGGCATCAGCTTGGTCGTTTCTATGTGGCCCGTCTGGGAG
>NZ_RZTB01000054.1:0-14687 GCF_003997735.1 Mesorhizobium sp. M7A.F.Ca.MR.148.00.0.0
CCCTTCGGGCCACCTCTCCCCCGATCGACGGGGGAGAGGAAGGGCGCTGAGCTCGCCGGCCTTGGCTCCCTTCCTCTCCCTCCGGAGGGGGGAGAGGTGGCGCCGCGAAGCGGCGACGGAGTGGGGGAAGCCATTGCAAAGACGCGATAGCCTCGCCGACAAAGATCAATGTGCTCTCCGAGCACCGGGAAAACTCACATGACCAAACTCGACCCTTCCATCAAAGTCCGCCACGAGCCGATGCGCATTGCCGGCAAGAAAGTTGATGCCGACGGCGTCGTCGAGGTGCGCTACCCCTGGAACGACACCGTCATCGGCACCGTGCCGGCCGGGCGTGCCGAGCACGCGCGAAAAGCATTCGAGATCGCCGCCGGCTACAAATCGAGGCTGACGCGCTACGAGCGCCAGCAGATCCTGTTCCGCACCGCCGAGGCATTGGCGTCGCGCCGCGAAGAAATCTCCGATCTCATCACGCTCGAGCTCGGCATCTCCAAGACGGACTCGCTCTATGAGGTCGGCCGTGCCTATGACGTGTTCACGCTGTCGGCGCAGATGTGCATCCAGGATGACGGCCAGATCTTCTCCTGCGACCTCACCCCGCACGGCAAGGCGCGCAAGATCTTCACCACCCGCGAGCCGTTGAAGGCGATCTCGGCGATCACGCCGTTCAATCACCCGCTCAACATGGTCTCGCACAAGGTGGCGCCGGCGATCGCGACCAACAATTGCGTGGTGGTCAAGCCGACCGAACTGACGCCGATGACGGCGCTTCTCCTGGCCGACATTCTCTATGAAGCCGGTCTGCCGCCCGAAATGCTGTCGGTGGTGACCGGCTGGCCCGCAGACATCGGCAACGAGATGATCACCAACGACAATATCGACCTGATCACTTTCACCGGCGGCGTGCCGGTCGGCAAGATGATCGCCCGCACCGCCGGCTACAAGCGCCAGGTGCTGGAACTCGGCGGCAACGACCCGCTGATCATCCTCAACGATCTCTCCGACGAGGATCTGGCCAGAGCCGCGGATCTGGCCGTCGCCGGCGCGACAAAGAACTCCGGCCAGCGCTGCACCGCGGTCAAGCGCATCCTGGTTCAGGAAAGCGTCGCCGACCGCTTCGTGCCGCTGGTGCTGGAGCGGGCGAAAAAAATCCGCTTCGGCGATCCGATGGACCGCTCGACCGACCTTGGCACCGTCGTGCACGAGAAGGCGGCGGCGCTGTTCGAAGCCCGCGTCCACATGGCCGCCGAGCAGGGCGCCGAAATCCTCTACAATCCGGGTCGTCAGGGCGCGTTGCTGCCGCCGATCGTTGTCGATCGCGTTCCTCACACATCCGAATTGGTGATGGAGGAGACGTTCGGCCCGATCATCCCGATCGTTCGCGCGCCGGACGACGATGATGCGCTGATCGCACTGTCCAACTCGACCGCCTTCGGCCTGTCGTCGGGCGTCTGCACCAACTCTTTTCCGCGCATGCAGAAATACATCGCCGGCCTTCAGGTCGGCACCGTCAACATCTGGGAAGTGCCGGGCTACCGCATCGAGATGTCGCCCTTCGGCGGCATCAAGGATTCGGGCAATGGCTACAAGGAAGGCGTCATCGAGGCGATGAAGAGCTACACCAATGTGAAGACATTTTCGCTGCCCTGGTCCTGACCGGGCGGCATTGACGGATAAACAATGGAGGGAGCGTTCGCCGCTCCCTCATTCGCGTTTCGGAGACCATGATGGCCGCGATCAAAGAGCTTGTGCACACCGAAGGCGATTCCAACACCACAGCGGCTCGCGGCCGATGGGATGCCGGGCAGGACGATCCGCGGATCCGCGGCTTGCTCGATCGCGATGCGGCTGCCTTCATGCACCAGAGTCTGTCCAGCCCCTGCCTTTCGACCATCGCGAAGGCGCAAGGCATCTGGATCGAGGACACCGCTGGCCGCCGCTTCATGGATTTCCACGGCAACAGCGTGCATCACCTCGGCTACGGCCATCCAAGGCTGGTCACGGCGATCAAAAAGCAGCTCGATGAGCTCTGCTTTGCGCCGCGCCGCTTTACCTGCGAGCCCGCCGTCGAGCTGGCGGAGAAGCTGGCGGCATTGGCGCCCGGCGATCTCGGCAAGGTGCTGTTCACCACCGGTGGTTCGGATGCCATCGAGGTCGCGCTGAAGATCGCCCGCGCCGCGACCGGCCGCTTCAAGACGGTGTCGTTCTGGGATGCGTTCCACGGGGCCGGCTTCGGCGCTGCAAGCGTCGGCGGCGAGGCGACCTTCCGCTCGCACATATCAGGCCCGATGATGACCGGCACCGAGCACGTCGCACCCTGGGACGGCTATCGCTGTCCCTATGGCCACGATTCCCTCGAAACCTCGGGGCTCGCTTGCGCCAACATGATCGCCTATGTGCTCGGCCGCGAACAGGACGTGGCGGCGGTCGTCGCAGAACCGATGCGGGCGACGCCCAACCCGCCGCCGCCCGGTTTCTGGAAACGGGTTCGCGAAGCCTGCGACCGGCACGGCACGCTGCTGATCTTCGACGAGATCCCGACCGGGCTGGGCAAGACGGGAAAATTCTTCGCCCACGAGCATGATGATGTGACGCCCGACATCGTCGTCCTCGGCAAGTCGCTCGGCGGCGGCATCCTGCCGATCGCCGCCGTCATCGCGCGCCGCGACCTCGACGTCACCGGTGGCTTCGCGATCGGCCACTACACCCACGAGAAGAACCCGGTGACGACCCGCGCCGCACTGACGACGATCGACATCATCCTGGAGGAAGGATTGGTCGAACGCGCGGCCGAACTTGGCCGGCACATGCTGGAGCGTATGCAGCACCTGATGGCGCGCTCGCCCCATGTCGGCGACGTCAGGGGCAGGGGACTGATGGTCGGCGTCGAGCTCGTCGAGGATCGCGATACGCGCGAGCCGGCGCGCGATCTCGCCGAACGCGTCTTCTATGCTTGCCTGGGGCAGGGGCTGAGCTTCAAGGTCAGCCAGGGCAATGTGCTGACGCTGTCGCCGCCGCTGGTCATTTCGAAAGCTGATCTCGATCGTGCGCTCGACATCCTCGAGACCGCCGTGCTGGCGGCCTGACCATGAAGGCCGTGCGCACCGACCGCGAGCTCGCATGCCCCGGCATCGACGCGGGCTTGCGGGCGAGGGGGGGGTCGATCTGGTGGTGACCGTCCGCTCGTCCGACCCGCGTTTGCGGGCACAGACAACGGGCGTTTCGTTCGGCTGACCGTTGCCAATCGTGGGCTTTCGCAAGCGCGAAATCGCGGCCGCAACAGGCATGCGACAGTTCCATGACGACTATCAGGAGAAGTTTGCCTGTCATAAAATAAATAGATTTTACTTATCGATCACCAATCCCCAGAGTTGACCCAACGACGAAATCCACAAGCGCTACAGGGCCGCAATGTCCACCGGCGCGATCGTCACAGTGCATCGCAGAATGTGCCAACAATCAAAGGGGAACTGAGCATGAAATCGCGCAACGCAACTATCGCAATGGCCTTCGCCGCGGCATTGATGTCATCCGCCGCCTTTGCCGAAACCTCCGAACTGACAGTCTATACCGCCATTGAAGCCGAAGATCTCGCCCGCTACGCCGAGACTTTCACAAAGAGCCATCCCGACATCAAACTGAACTTTGTCCGCGACTCCACGGGTGTCGTTACCGCCAAGCTGTTGGCCGAAAAGGACAATCCGCAGGCCGACGTTGTCTGGGGCCTTGCCGCTACATCGCTTCTGGTGCTGAAGACCGAAGGCATGCTTGAGCCCTATGCGCCAAAAGGCGTCGAATTGCTCAAGCCGAAGTTTGTCGACAAGGACACGCCACCGGCCTGGGTTGGCATGGACGCCTGGGCGGCTTCGATCTGCTTCAACACCGTGGAGGGCAAAAAGCTTGGCCTCACCGAGCCGACCAGCTGGAAAGATCTTACCAAGCCGGAATACAAGGGTCACATCGTGATGCCGAACCCGGCCTCGTCCGGCACCGGCTTCCTCGATGTATCGAGCTGGCTGCAGTTGTTCGGCGAGAAGGATGGTTGGGCCTATATGGACGCCCTGCATCAGAATATTGATGCCTACACGCATTCTGGTTCGAAGCCGTGCAAAATGGCCGCCGCCGGTGAAACCGTAATCGGCATCTCGTTCGAGTTCCGCGCCGCGAAATCGAAGAAGGAGGGCGCCCCCCTCGATATCGTCATCCCGTCCGAAGGCATCGGCTGGGACATGGAGGCATCCGCGATCGTTGCGGGAACGAAAAATCTCGAAGCCGCCAAAACGCTGCTCGACTGGTCGATCAGCAAGGAGGCCAACGAGATGTACAATGTAGGTTATGCGGTTCTGGCTATGCCGAATGTCGCCAAGCCGGTCGAATTCCTGCCCGCAGATATCGAGTCCAAGATGATCGACAATGACTTCGAGTGGGCGGCCAACCACCGCAAGGCCATTCTCGACGAGTGGACGAAGCGCTACGACGCCAAGTCTGAGCCCAAGAGCTAGACGCAGAGCATTTCGACAGGGCGCCGTCAGAGCGGCGCCCTTCTCGTAACTCTTCCCGGATGGTCAAAATGAGACACGAACCCGTCGCTGATCTATCGGCAACGCTGGCCGAGGTGCATCCTATGACCGCTGCCGGCAACACCGTCTACCTACAGATCGAACATCTCTGGAAGGCCTTCGGCGAGTTCCATGCGCTGAAGGACATCTCGCTCGACATCAACGAAGGCGAATTCATCTGCTTTCTCGGCCCTTCGGGTTGCGGCAAGACCACGCTGCTGCGCGCCGTCGCCGGCCTCGACCTGCAGACCAGAGGCGTCGTCCGCCAGGGGGGCAGGGATATCTCAACGCTGCCGCCGTCAAAACGCGACTACGGCATCGTGTTTCAGTCCTACGCGCTGTTTCCCAATCTGACGATCGAAAGGAACATCGCCTTTGGCCTGGAAAACACCAAACGGCCGCGCGCCGAGATCGATGCCCGCGTCAAGGAATTGCTCATGCTGGTCGGCTTGCCCGATCAGGCGAAGAAATACCCAGCGCAGCTTTCCGGCGGGCAGCAGCAGCGCATCGCGCTCGCCCGGGCCATCGCCACCTCGCCCGGCCTGCTTCTGCTCGACGAGCCGCTGTCGGCGCTCGACGCCAAGGTGCGCGTGCACTTGCGCCACGAGATCAAGGGGCTGCAGCGGAAGCTCGGCGTCACCACGATCATGGTTACGCACGACCAGGAAGAAGCATTGTCGTTGGCCGACCGCATTGTCGTCATGAACCATGGCGTCATCGAGCAGGTCGGCAGCCCGACTGAAATCTATCGCCATCCCAGGACGCTGTTCGTCGCCGATTTCATCGGCGAGACCAACAAGTTCGATGCGACGGTAGGAGCAGATTCGGTAGGCTTCGGGACGAAGGCTTTCAGATGCGCGCCGCACAGCTTTGCGAGCGGCGAAGCAGTCGTCGCCGCCATTCGGCCGGAAGACGTGATTCCACACGGGCCGGGCTCGCGCTCGCCTGGAGCACCCGATGTGGTGAAGACTTCGGAAAACCTGATCGAAGTGACCGTCGGTGAAATGGAATTCCTGGGTTCGTTCTGGCGCACCCGGCTGCGCGGCGGAGAGCTTGGAGACGAGATTCTGATCGCCGATTTCTCGGTCAACGCCACGCGGCGTCTCGGCCTCGCCGAAGGCGGAGCGCTAACGGTGGAACTGCCCGCCGACCGACTGCTTGTCTTCCCGCAAGGAGAGCGCCATGGCGGCGGCAACTGATATCCTGATGCCGTCCGGTCGGGCGCTTCGACAGTCGCTCGACAAGGACGAGTTGATCAAGCGCGGCCTGCTGGTCGTCATCTCGTTCTATCTGGTCCTGTCGCTGGCAGCCCCGCTCTACGTGATGCTGTCGAAATCGTTCTCGACCTACAGCTTCGATCTTGGCGCGTTCGAATTCCAGGTCAGCGACAAGCTCGGCAATTTGGGCGAGCCAGTGACGGCCGCCGCTCTGAACGAGAAACTCGCCGCGGTCCCGCCAGAAAAGCTTGCGACCAGTTCCGATGGTCGGCTACCGGCCACCAGCTTCTTTCCGGATTTCAGTTTCCGCAGCCCGGTCAAATACAAGGTCCGCGGCACGACCGATGACGCTTATTTCCTGATCGGCACGCAACTCCACCGCGGCACCGAATGGCAGGAAGTCGATTCGAACACCTTTCGGCGCATTATGCTGAGGCCCGCGCGCGAGCTTGGGTTGGACAACTACACAACCTACTTCTCGACGCCAACGCTGTTCCGCTCGATCCAGAACTCCTTCCTGATCGCGCTGATCAGCACCATCATCACGGTCGGCATAGCCTTCGGCTTCGCCTACGCTTTGAACCGAAGCAAGATGCGCTTCAAGGGCCTAGTCAGGCTCATCGCCATGGCTCCCATCCTGGTGCCGTCGCTACTGCCCGGCATCGCCCTCATCTATCTGTTCGGCAACCAGGGCCTGTTGAAAAGCCTGCTTGGCGGCATATCGATCTATGGTCCGTTGGGGATTGTCGTCGGCTCGATATTCTTCACCTTTCCCCATGCTCTGATCATTATCTCGACGGCACTGGCGATCTCCGACCAGCGCCAATATGAAGCCGCCGCTTCGCTGCGCGCCAGCAAGTGGCGGACGTTCTGGGTCGTTACCATTCCGGGCGCGCGCTACGGTTTGATCTCCGCGGCGTTTGTCGTGTTTACGCTCGTCATAACCGATTTCGGCTTGCCGAAGGTCATCGGCGGCCAGTTCAACGTGCTCGCCGTCGATATCTACAAGCAAGTGATTGGTCAGCAGAATTTCGAGATGGGGGCGGTGGTCTCGGTCATCTTGCTGATCCCGGCCATCGCCGCCTTCGTCGTCGACCGCCTGGTCCAGCGCAGGCAGGTTTCGCTCCTGTCGGCCCGCTCGGTGCCTTACGAGGCAAAACCCAATCGCCGCTTCGACCTGGTCTGTCTGGCTTATTGCAGCCTGGTCGCGTTGTTCATCGCCGGCATCATCGGCATTTGCCAGTACGCAGCGCTGGTCAAGTTCTGGCCCTACGACCTCAGTCTCAGCCTGAAGAATTTCGCGTTCGGTCGCATGGATGGCGGAGGCTGGGCTTCTTACTACAACTCGATCACGCTCTCGTTGCTCACCGCTGTGTTTGGAACCGTCATCGTCTTCGTCGGCGCTTACATCGTCGAAAAGACCGAAGGCTTCAGGACCGGACGGGCAGCCTTCCACTTCCTCGCCATGCTGCCGATGGCGGTGCCGGGGCTTGTGCTTGGCCTGGCCTATATTTTCTTCTTCAACAATCCGGCCAATCCGCTGCACGCGATCTACGGCACAATGGCGATCCTGGTCGTCTGCACCGTGACGCACTTTTACACGGTCGGTCATTTGACGGCCCTGACGGCGCTGAAGCAGATCGATCGTGAGTTCGAGCCGGTCGCGGCCTCGCTGAAGCAGCCTTTCTATCGCCTGTTCACGCGGGTGACAGTGCCGATCTGTCTGCCGGCAATCCTTGACATCTCGATCTATCTTTTCGTCAACGCCATGACGACGGTTTCCGCGGTGGTCTTCATCTATACAACACACACGGCGCTCGCCTCGGTTGCAGTGCTCAACATGGACGACGCTGGCGACACCGCGCCTGCTGCTGCCATGGGCATGATGATCTTCTACACCAACGCATTCGCGCGGATCATTCACCTGGCTGTTTCGAAAGGTATCCTGAAAAGAACTCAGGGTTGGCGGGTACGATAATGAAATGCTCTAGGACTTTCCCAAGTCTCAGCCCTGCGTCGGCCTGCGTTCGACGATGTAGATGTGGTCGGCCGCCAGCACCACTTCGCCGCGCTGGTTGATCACCTCGCAGCGTTCGATCACCCGTCCCGACCCCGGCCTCTTCGGGTCGTCTTCCCTGGCCGTAATTGTGGTGCGCGTGCGGATCGTGTCGCCGATGAACACCGGCTTGATGAAGCGCAACCGGTCGTAGCCGTAGGAAAAGGCGACAGGGTTGATGACGGTTGCCGTCAGCCCGATGCCGACCGAGAACACCAGCGTGCCGTGCGCGATGCGCTGGCCGAATGGCGTCGTCTTCATGAACTCGGCGTCCATGTGGTGCGGGAAGAAATCGCCGGTGTGGCCGGCATGGACGATGAAGTCGGTCTCGGTGATGGTGCGGCCGCTGGTCAGGCGCGACGCGCCAATCTCATAGTCTTCGAAATACTGGATCTGTTCCATCAGGGTCTTTCCGCAATCGGCGTCGCCGGTGCCGCACTCGACTGATACGCCGCCTCGACCAGCGCCATCGTGCTCCAGGCATCCTCGACCGGACTGATCAGCATAGCATCTTCTCCGGTGGCAAAACGCTGGACATTGGCCATGCGGCCGATGAAGGCGTCTGGAAACCACTCGCCGGCCAAGGGCACCTCGACCCAGTCCGTTCCACCCTTGGGGTAAATCTCCAGCACATCCGGTTCACCTGTGGGATAATCGAGGTTGAGACCCAGCTTGAGATAGGCGGCACCTTCTGTGCCGCAGATGCGGAACTCGCAGGCCTGGTGCCGGCGGCCGAACTTATGGTCGTGGTTGATCGACAGCGCGCAGCGCACGGTGTCGCCATAGTCGAGAATGGCGCTGGTGCGCGTCTGCGCCACGGCATGGTTGGGATGGCCGAGCGTCTTGGCGTGCACACCCTTGGGGTCGCCGAGCAATTGCCTGATCAGGTCGAGATAGTGGATCGAATGCATGGCGATCTCGACGCGCGGCGCCTTGAGCAGGAATTCCCAAAGCTGCCATGGTGTCGCCAGCGCCAGCCAGGCGTCGAAGTCGACGATCTCGCCGAGCCAGCCCTTGCCGATAGCACCCTTGAGCGCCAGCATCATCGGCGCGAAGCGCAATTGGAAGTTCACCGCTGCGTGCAGCTTCCGGGCACGGCAGATCTCGAGGATCGCGGTCGCCTCGGCAAGATTGCTGCCCATCGGCTTCTGGATCAGCGCCACTGCGCCATCAGGCAAGGACTTCAGCACATCGGCATGACGCGACGGCGGGGTGGCAAGATCGAAGATCGCGCCCTCGACGGCAGCAGCTTCTTCGACCGAGCCAAAGGCCGTCACGCCCCATTGGCTGGCCAGCTTTTCAGCCCTGGCGTGGTCGGGATCATAAAGCCCGGCTACTGGAAAGCCGGCCTTCCTGTAGGCCGGGAAATGCGCGTCGCCGACGATCGATCCGGCGCCGAAAGTGACGATCGGCCGGGGTTTTGAGGGTTTTGGCCAGGATTGAACGAGCAAGGCAGGGTCAAAACCGCCTTCAGTCATGATGGAAGACCTCGTCCATCTCTGCCCACCATTCACCTTCCTTGCGCGTCGCCAGCGGCTCCTGGCATGGCATGCAGACCGCCCACCATTCCTGCGTCTTCGGGTCGGCCGCCATCTTGGCCATGTCGGCTTGGTAGTCGCTGCCGTGGTATTCAAAGGTGCTGAACAGCAGGTTCTCCGGCCGCTTTAGGTAGATCGAGTAGTTCTTGATGTTGCAGGCGGAGATCATGGCCAGCACGTCGGGCCAGACGGCGGCATGGAGGCGGACATACTCCTCGACCTTTTCCGGCTTCAGCCCCAGAACCATCCCCATCCGCTGCATATCAGTCTCCTATTTCGTGATCGCCGTGGTGAATTCGGCGATGCTCATGGCCTTGACCGCGTCCCAGTCCCAGTCGATGCCGATGCCCGGTTCGTCGGGCGCCAGCGCCTGGCCATCCTCGATGCGGAGGCGCTTGCCGGTCAACTGGTCGAGTTGCGGAATGTACTCGACATATCGGCCGTTCTGAACAGCGCAGGTCAGGCTGACATGCAGTTCCATCAGGAAATGCGGGCAGACCGGAATGTCGAAGGCCTCCGCCGCGTGCGCGATCTTGAGCCAGGGTGTGATGCCGCCGATGCGGCCGACATCGACCTGCACGATCGAGCAGGCGCCTTTCTGCATGTATTCGCGAAAATGGCGAATGGAGTAGAGCGACTCGCCGATCGCGATCGGCGTCGGCGTCGAGTTCGACAACCGCACATGCCCGTCAATGTCGTCGGCCGGCAGCGGCTCCTCGATCCAGGCAAGGTCGAGTTCGCGCAACCTCGCGGCGCGCCGGATCGCCTCGTCGACCGAAAAACCCTGATTGGCGTCGGTCATGATCTCATAGCCGTCGCCGACCGCCTTGCGCACCGCCGACAGGCGGGCAAGATCCTCCGACCCGTGCGGCCTGCCGATTTTCACTTTCGAGCCGCGAAAGCCCTTCGCCTTGGCGGCTAGCGCATCGTCAACCAGCGCCTGCGTCTCGATGTGCAGCCAACCGCCTTCGGTCGTGTAGAGCGGGCAGCGATCCTTGGCACCGCCGGCCAGTTTCCACAGCGGCAGGTTCTGTTTCTTGGCCCGCAGATCCCATAGTGCCGTGTCGATCGCCGCGATCGCTATAGCGGTGATCGCGCCAATCGTGGTGGCATGCGTGGCGAATTCGAGATCGTGCCAGATCGCCTCGATCATGTCGGGGTCGCGGCCGATCAGGCGCGGCACCAGATGGTCTGACAAAAGCCGCATCACCGACGAGCCGCCGGTGCCGATCGTGTAGCTGTAGCCGGTGCCGACCGCACCGTCGGAATCGGTGATGGTGACGATAGGCGTTTCCTGGCTGACGAAGCTCTGGATCGCGTCGGTGCGTTTGACCTTGGGTACAAGGTCCACCATGCAAAGGTCGACTTTCTCGATTCTGGTCATGCCGATCAGCTCCGCAATGTCTTTCCGGTCTCAGTGGCAAACAGATGCGCCTGCGACATGTCGAGGCTCATGGCGACGCGCTCGCCCGGCCGGAGTGGCCTCGGGTTCAGCATGCGCGACACCCAGTCCGTACCGTTGAATTCGACGAACACCAGCGTCTCGTTCCCGAGCGGTTCGGTAACGGTGATCGGCAGTTCGATCTGGTGGACGTCTGCCGCGCCACCGGAACTGATGCCATGGCCGGTCGGATAGATGTCGTCCGGCCGCAGCCCGAACACCACTTTGTCGCCGGTCGTGACATTGGCCTTGAACTGAGCGGGCAGCGGCAGCTTTTCGCCGCTGGCGAAAACCAGTTGTCCGTCGTCGATCGTGGCCTCGTGCAAATTCATCGGCGGCGAGCCGATGAAGCCGGCAACGAAGCGGGTTGCCGGCCGCCGAAAGACCTCGTCGGGCGTGCCGACCTGTTCGATATGGCCGTCGCGCATGATGACGATGCGATCGGCCAGCGTCATCGCTTCGACCTGGTCGTGGGTGACGTAGATCACCGTCGACTGCACCTTGGCATGCAGCTTCTTGATCTCGGTGCGCATCTGCGTGCGCAATTTGGCGTCGAGATTGGAAAGCGGCTCGTCGAACAGGAAGACGTCTGGATCGCGCACGATGGCGCGGCCCATGGCGACGCGCTGGCGCTGACCGCCGGACAGTTGTGAGGGGCGGCGATCGAGCAACGTGTCGAGGCCGAGGATGGCCGAGGCTTCGGCGACACGGCGCTCCATGTCTTCCTTGGCGGCACCTGCGATCTTCAGAGAGAAGCCGAGATTTTCGCGCACCGTCATGTGCGGATAGAGCGCGTAGGACTGGAACACCATCGAAATGTTGCGCGAGCGTGGCGGCAAATCGTTGACGATGCGCCCGCCGATCTTGATCGAGCCGGCGCTGATCTCTTCCAGTCCGGCGATCATGCGCAGCGTCGTCGACTTGCCGCAGCCGGACGGGCCGACCAGCGCGATGAACTCGCGGTCGGCGATGTCGAGATCGATGCCGTGCACGATCCCGACAGTGCCGTAGCGCTTGGTCAGCTTGGTGAGGGTAACGGTTGCCATGGTATCAGCCTTTCACCGCGCCGGAGGTCAGGCCGCCGACAAGGTGTTTCTGGACGACGTAGGTGAGGGTGAGCGCCGGGATGATCATCACCACGGCCAGCGCGCACATGCCGCGCCAGTCGATGGTGAACTCGGCCGTGTAATCGAGCAGGCCGACCGGCAGCGTCTTGGCGCTCACCGAACGGGTCAGCTGCGAGGCCAGAGCGAACTCATTCCAGCAGGTCAGGAAGGCGAAGATCGCGGCCGACGCGATGCCCGGCCCGGCAAGCGGGAACTCGACCTGCCAGAACGCCTGCCAGCGCGTGCAGCCATCGATTTGCGCGGCCTCCGCGAGGTCCTTGGGCACCTGACGGAAGAAGCCGTCGATCAGCCAGATCGTGAACGGCACGTTGAGCGCAACGTAGGCAAGGATCAGTCCGAAATGCGTGTCGATGATGCCGAGCCGCACATAGAGGAAGAACAGCGGCAGCGAGAGTGCAATGCCCGGCACGGTGCGCGTCAGCATCAGCCCGAGGAAGACGCTCGATTTGCCGCGGAAGCGGTAGCGCGCGAACGCATAGCCGCCGGCCATGCCGATGGCCACCGCAATGACCGTCGAGGTCACCGAGATGATCAACGAGTTGCGGAAATATTCGATCACTGGAATGCCGCCTTTGCCGATACCGCTGAACATGGCGACATAGGCGTCGAACGAAATCTCCTGCGGGATCCAGACCGGCGGCTTGGCCATGATCTCGACCGCCGGCCGCAGCGACGAGAGGACGATCCACAGGCCCGGCAGGCAGATCGTCAGCATCGCCAGGAACAGGCCAATGCGATAGACGATGCCCAGCAGCCGGCGCTTCAGGCGGGCGGAAGAATTCTCGTCCATCTTCACCACTCCGCACCAATCTGCGTGCGCGCCGCGGCGAGCTTGTTGAAGAAGTAGACGGTGAAGGCGATCGACAGCAGGATCGAGAAATAGGCCATGGCGTTGGCCATGCCCATGCGCCCGTCGCTGTAGGCGGTGCGGGCCACCAGGGTCCATAGCAGTTCGGTGCGGCCCGCCGGTCCGCCATCGGTCATGATCTTGACGATGTCGTAGGCGCGCGCCACGTCGAGCGAACGGATAGTCATGGCTATGTAGGCGAAAGGCATGACGAACGGCCACGTCACATAGCGGAATGTCTGCCACGGCGTGCAGCCGTCGACACGCGCCGCCTCGATCGGCTCCTTGGGCATGGCGAGCAGGCCGGCGAGGATCAGGATGGCGAAGATCGCCGTCGACGACCAGATCTCGGCGATCGAAATCGCGATGAAGGCGAGATGGCCCTCGATCAACCACGGTATGGCGTCCTGCGTAATGCCGAGCGACTGCAGCGCATTGTTCACCAGGCCGATATTGTCGTTGAACATGAACTTGAACTGGAAGCCGACGAGGATTGGCGAGAACATCATCGGAAACATCATCAGCGTGCGCAGGATGCGCTGGCCGCGTGTCGCTTTCTCGACCAGCATGGCAAGCCCAAGGCCGAGCAGCATTTCGAGATTGAGCGCGATGGTCAGCAGCAGCACCGTGCGGCCGAACGCCCACCAGAAATCGGTGTTGGACAGGATCGAAAGATAGTTCCGGATGCCGATGAAGACGTAGAACGTTTCGGGCCGCGTCAGGCGGAACGGCGTGAAGCTGGAGTAAAGGGACAACAGCAACGGCACAACGACAACCGCCGCCAGCACGATCATGGCCGGAAGCAGCAGCAGGAATGGCGCGGATGGCTTGAAGCCCTTCATCAGAATCCTTGAGGTGTTTGCATTTGGACGGCGGTGCGTGGGCCGGGGGCGATGGGTTAGCGCAAACCGCTGGCCGCGAAAACGCGATCGCCTCCCCCATTACCAATGGGGGAGCAGCCCTGGGAGCCCGTTTCTAGAGCTTGCCGGCGTCCTGGAGGATTTGCGTCGCCTTGGCGGCCGCATCGTCCAGTGCCTGCTTGGAGGTCTTGTCGCCGAGGATCGCCGCCTGCAACTCGGGATAGACGGCGTTCGAGATCTCGATCCATTCAGGCGTCTGCGGCACGGCAAAGGCGTGCTTGGCCTCTTCCTGGAAGGCGGTAAGAACCTCCTTCTTGTAAGGATCGTTTTCGGCCTGCTTCAAAACCCAGTCCCACACTGCGGTACGGGTCGGCAGCGGGCCGGCGGCGGCCTCGAGCTTCTGGCTGTCCTCGTTGGTCAGCCACCAAACCAGGGAAGCCGCGGCCTCCTTGTTCGGGCAGTTCTCGGTCACCGAGAAGCCATGGAAGCCGGACCAGCCGGTGCGCTTGC
Organism: Mesorhizobium sp. M7A.F.Ca.MR.148.00.0.0; assembly: GCF_003997735.1. Lineage (NCBI taxonomy): Bacteria > Pseudomonadati > Pseudomonadota > Alphaproteobacteria > Hyphomicrobiales > Phyllobacteriaceae > Mesorhizobium > Mesorhizobium sp. M7A.F.Ca.MR.148.00.0.0. The sequence goes on from NZ_RZTB01000054.1 coordinate 14,156, forward strand.
CGGACGAGCCCTTCGGCGCGACCTTGACGCCGACATTGCCGGCGACCTTGGATGACTTCGGATCGTTGAAGAAGCCAGCCCAGCCCGGCCAGTCCAGATTGATGGCGACGGTGCCGGAGGCAAAGCCCTGGCCGAGATCGTCCCAGAGATAGTTGGTCGTGCCGGCCGGTACGGCCTTGGCCTTGTAGAGGTTGACGAACCAGTCGAGCGCCCGGATGCCGGCCTCGGAGTTGAAGACCGGCTTGCCGTCCTTGTCGAGGTATTCGCCGCCCTCGGCGACCACCATCTCGTAGAAGCGACCGTTGATCGCCTCTTCCTTGCCGGCGAACTGCGTGCCGTAGAAATTGGGCGGGTTGGCGAAGAACTCAGCCTGGTCGGTGACTTCCTTCCAGGTATCCGGCGGCACCAGATCATAGCCGTATTTCGCCTTGAACTTGGTCTTGTTGTCGGCGTTCTCGTACAGGCTCTTCTGGTAGTAGAGCGCCGAAACGTCGAACTGCGCGCGCGGCAGCATCTCCAGCTTGCCGTCGAT
>NZ_RZTB01000054.1:14846-27208 GCF_003997735.1 Mesorhizobium sp. M7A.F.Ca.MR.148.00.0.0
CTCCTTGTCGATGTCGAAGCCGTTCTTCTTGGTCAGGATGTTGACCTTGGCGCCGGTCGCCTTCTCCCATTCGGGAATGCGCTCGTAGAGCTTTTCATATTGCTGGCCGCCGATCAGCTTCACGTCGACGGTCACGCCTTCGAACTTGCCGGGCAGGTCGCCGGCAAGGGCAGCGCCCGTACCTGACGCGAGCAACAATGCACCGGCGCACACGCCGGAAAGCAGTCTGTTCATTGGTATCCTCCCTTGGTGCCGCCTCCGCGGCGACCGCAACTCGTCTGATGACAAGAAGTGCTACATTCATATACAAACAAAACATTCATAGACACGTCAAGGCGAAATTTGTTTCCGCCGCGCACGTTCCTGCGTATATGAAGGGTGAAATTCACTGGAGATGAGCCCATGGACGACAGCGAAGACGAGCGCTATCGCGCGCCGGCGCTCGACAAGGGGCTCGATATCCTCGAACTGCTGGCGGGCGTCGACGGCGGCCTGACCCAGGCCGAAATCGCCAAGAAACTCGACCGCAGTCCCAACGAATTCTATCGCATGCTCGACCGGCTGGTGCGGCGCGGCTACGTCACGCGCCTCGACGGCGACCGCTATTCGCTGACGCTCAAGCTGTTCGGCCTGGCACAGTTGCATGCGCCGGTACGGCGGCTGGTCTCCTATGCGACGCCGCTGATGCGTGAGCTTGCCGAGACATCGCAGCAGGCCAACCAACTGGTTGTTTTTGATCGCGGTTCTGCCGTCGTCATCGGCCAGCAGGAAGCACCGAACTACTGGGGCATATCGATCCGGGTCGGCTCCCATATCAGTTTGTTCGACACCGGATCGGGACATGTGCTGCTCGCCTTCCGCTCACCGGAAGAGCGCCAGATGATGATTTCCGAACACGTCCGCAGCACCGACAAGACGGCGCAATCGACCGAGTTCTTCACCCGTCTCGACCAAATCCGCGACCGTGGCTACGAGATGATGGCCTCGATGCAGACAGCCGGCGTCTTCAACCTGTCGGCCCCGGTCCGCAGTTCCGACGGCAAGGCGATCGCCGCGTTGTCGATTCCCTACATCACGGTGGTCAACGCGCCTTCCGCGCCCGACATCACCAGGACGATCGAACTGTTGCTGGCGACGTGTGAAAAGCTGTCGCACCTCGCTGGATCAGCAGTCGGCTCATCGGCGTGAATTCTTATTTGAATGAAGAATTCCCCTGTGAGATGCTTTGAAAGCCAGAGGAGGAGTCTCACCATGATCATCGATACCCATCTTCACCTCATCGATCGCTCGGCCCTGCGCTATCCCTGGCTCGCCGGCGTGCCGGCGCTCAACCGCGATTTCTCTTATGAAGACTACGCGACGGAGGCGCAGCGTGTCGGCGTCGAGCGCGTGCTGCATATGGAGGTCGATGTCGATGCGGCCGACATCGAAGCCGAGACCGCTCGTGTGGAAGGACTGTCACGGCAGTCCGGCAGCATGCTGGCCGGGGTGATCGCGTCCTGCCGCCCTGAGGAAGGGGACTTCGCGGCCTATCTCGAACGGCAGCGGGCAAACCCGTTCGTAAAAGGCTTTCGCCGCGTCCTCCATGTCGTGCCCGACGATCTCTCGGAAGGTGCGGTGTTTCGCGACAGCATAAAGCGGTTTGGCGGCACCGGCCTGACCTTCGATCTCGTCGTGCTGCCGCACCAGATCCCCAAGGCGATCGCGCTGGCCGATCTGGCACCCGATGTGACGTTCATCCTCGACCATTGCGGCGTCCCCGACATCAAAGGCAAGAGCGAACATCCATGGCGCGAGCATATGAGCGACATCGCCCGGCGCCCGAATGTCATGGCCAAGATTTCCGGTGTCGTCGCCTATGCCGATGCCGGCAGCTGGACGGTTGAGACGTTGCGGCCGTACGTCGAGCACACCATCAATTCATTCGGCTGGGACCGCGTCGTCTGGGGCAGCGACTGGCCGGTCTGCACGCTAGGCGGCGGCCTGTCGACCTGGGTGGCGGCGACCCATGCATTGCTCTCGGGCTGCAGCGTTGCCGAGCGCGACAGGCTGTTGTCCGGGAATGCCCGCAAGCTGTGGCGGCTCGATTGACTGGTCCTTTCAGATGGTGGTCGAGACGTGCCGTTCGCGGCCATAGAGCGAAACCAGCAGCACGATGACGAAGCCGAGCGCGGCCTGCACCGCTGCGGGCTGGAAGCCGAGGCCGATCAGCAGCGTGTTGATCTCGGTCAGCACCAGCACGCCGGCGATCGTGCCGAGATAGCTTCCCCGGCCGCCGACAAGTGCTGCGCCTCCTACGACGACCGCCGCGATGGTCTGGAACAGATAGGGCTGGCCGACATCGCCATAGGCCGAACCGGTGAAGCCGAGCAGCAGCACGCCTGACACAGCGGCGAAGAAGGCGCTTGCGGCATAGGTGATGACCCACATGCGAACCGGGTCAATCAGCGCCAGCGGCGCCGCGCCCGGATTGCTGCCCAGCGCGTAAAGCCGGCGGCCATAGGGCGTTCGCTCCAGCACCAGCACGACGAGTGCGGCCAGCACGACCAGGCTCGGCACCAGCCACGGCACCGGCAGCGGTCCGGCCGATCCGCCGATCGACACGAAGCTGGAAACCGCTTGCGGCGCGGAGCCCGACGGGAAGCCGGCTGTCCACAGCAGCACCAGCCCTTGCACGACCATGCCGATGCCGAGCGTGACGATCAGCGGCTGGATATCGAGGCTGCGCGAGATCAGCCCGTTCAGCCCGCCGATGATGATCGCCAGAACGCCGACGAGGCCGCAGACCAGGACAAAATTCCAGCCATCGCCATAAAGCTGCGCCGCCACGACATTGGCAAAGCCGATGACGAAGGGGATCGACAGGTCGATACCGCCCATGATAACGACCAGCGTCTGGCCGATCGAGGCGACGGCAAGCAGCGAAGCGAGCACCAGCATGGCGCGTATCGCAAACGGTGCCGAGTAGCCGGGAATGAGAACTGTGCCGGTAAGGTGCAGAAGAGCAGCGACACAGAAGGCGCCGACGACACGGGCGTTGGTTGTCGCGAACAGGTTTCGGCGCAAAACCATGTCAGCGACTCCTCACGGCAAGACGTTCCTGCAGCGCTGTCAGCATCACGGCCAGCACCAGGATCGCGCCGTAGGCGATCTGCAGCACGAAGGTCGAGACGTTGAACGTCGTCAGCACGCTTTGCAGCAGGAAGATGTCGATGGCGCCAATGGCTGCACCGGCGACGCCGCCACGCCCGCCGGCCAGGCTGACGCCGCCGAGCGCTACGGCGGCGATGGCGATCAGCGTGTAGGTCGGCCCGATGTTAGGGTCGGCGGAGCCGATCAGCGCGGTCAGCATCAGCCCGGCGCATCCGCCCAGGATGCCGGTCATGACATAGGCGATGAAGCGCACGCGCGTGACATCGACGCCGGCGGTGTAGGCGGCGCGATCGTCGCTGCCCACCGCCATCAACTGGTCGTAGTAAGGGGTGCGCCGCACCAGCCACCAGGCAATGAACATCAGTGCCAGCGGCAGCATCGAGAGCGGACCGGACAGTGCCTTGAGCCAGGCCGGTGCGGGACCGATCGGCGCCGGCAGGATCGTCAGCGTCACGCCGGTGAGGATCAGATAGGTGCCGAGCGTCGCGACGATCGGCTGAATGCGCACGATTGTCGCTAGAAAGCCGTTCGCAGCACCGACCAGCGCGCCGACGAGCAATGCAGCCGGAACGAGCACCAGGGGCGATGAGATGCCGGTGCCGAGGAACAGCACCTGGATCGTCAAAGCGTTGACGAAGCCCATCAATGGCCCGACCGAGATGTCGATTCCGCCACGCCCGGCGAGGATGACAGGCGTGGACGCAATGGCCGCGCCGATCAAGGGCGCGGCCAATCCGACCAGCGCCCCCCAGGAACCCGGCTGGAACCGCCCCGGGCTGAGGATAAGATTGACCGCAAGCAGCACGACCAGCAGCACGACCGCGAAGCCGAAATTGCGCCCAAGGGACAAGAGACGCGCAACAGGGTTCATGCCGCACGTCCGAACATGGCTGAGATCACGTTGTCGGTGGTCAGCGCGTCGCCGGCGATCTCGGCCGCGACTTCATTCTCACGGAACACCAGCACGCGCTGGCACAGGAGAAGAATCTCCTCGATTTCGCTGGACAGGATGACAAGCCCCATGCCGTCGGCCGCCAGCCCGCGAAACACGTCGTAGAGCACATGCCGCGTCGCCACGTCGACGCCACGCGTCGGATCGTTGAGGAGCAGGATCGCGGGCTCCAGCGCCAAGGCCCGCGCCAGCAGCACCTTCTGCTGGTTGCCGCCCGACAAAGTGGTGATCGGCGCATCGGGCCGGGGTGCTGCGATCGAGAGTTTTTCGCGATAGAGGTCGTAGCGCGCCTTGCGTGCCGACGGGCTGATTAGCCCGAGCCGCGTGTCGCGCGACAAGGTCGAGACGGCGAAATTGTCGAGCACCGACTGTGTCGGGAAAATGCCGTTGGCGCGTCGGTCGCGCGGCAAATAGGCGATGCCGCTGGCGACAGCCTTGCGAAACCCGGTAATCTTTCGGGAGGCATCTGATGAACCGAGTTCGATCGAGCCGCCATGGGACGGTTCCAGGCCGGCAAGCATCTTGAGAAACAGCTCCTGGCCATGACCATCGAGACCGGCAAGCCCGACGATCTCACCCGGAGCGATGGCCTGCGTGATCGGGCTGGCGCCGGGCGCGATGACGAGTTCGCGAACGGCAAGACCACCAAAATCGAGAGCAGTGCGATCAGCCATGCGCCAATTCCGCAGCGGTACGTGGCGCCATCGCCTTGAGAAGTTCCGCCGGCGTGGAAGCGCCGCGCTCTTCGGTGCGCACGACGCTGCCGCCCCGCAGGATCGAGATGCGGTCCGAAAGCGACATCACCTCATCCATGCGGTGGGTGATGAACAGGATCAGGCAGCCTTCGCCGGCAAGCGCACACATCAACGAAAAAACCGATTCGCGGTCGGCGAAGTCGAGCGCGGCGGTGACCTCGTCGAGGATCAGGATCTTTGGGTTGCGCACGATCGCGCGGGCGAGAACGACCAATTGCTGCGCGGCAAGCGGCAGCAGGCCGGCTGGCTTGTCGAGGGGGACGTCGGTGACCGCGAAGCGCTTCAGCGCAGCTTCCGCCCGGTCACGGCGCTCATGACGGGGAACGGCACGCCGGACCAGTCCGTCGAGGCCGAGCAGGATGTTGTCGGTCACGCTGCGATCCGGCGCGATCAGCACCTCCTGGAACACCGTGGCGAAGCCTTGCGCCTGGAAGGCCGATGGATTGGCGCCAGGGAATGGCTTGCCGTGCAGCAGGATCACACCGCTGTCCGGCTGGACGATGCCGGACAACAGCTTGACCATGGTGCTCTTGCCCGAACCGTTCTCGCCCAGAATGGTGTGGATGGTCCCCGCCCGGAACGCGATCGATGCGTCCGCGAGCGCGATCGTCTCGCCATAGCGTTTGGATATGGTTTTGATTTCAAGCATGTCACAATTCGATGCTGGCAGGCCGGCTCCGCGAAAGGAGCCGGCCTGCTGAGAGGCTAGTTCGCGCAGCGTTATTTTGCGCAGGCGTCGGGGACCTTCGAATAATCCCAGCCCTTGGTCGGCGCCGGGTTCGAGAAATAGGCGTCGAGCCATTCCTCCGGCATCGGATCTTTCGGCGGGATCGGGAAGATCGACACGGCATCGGTCGTCATGCAGTCCTTGTACCAGGCACCGAGATCGGCGGTGTGGACAGGCGGGATCGGGATCAGCAGCGTGTTCAGCTTCGGCTTCTGTCCGTCGAGCATGCGCTCGCCGACGCGGAACAGCGTTTGCGCGGTCCAGTGCGGCAGCACCGCATGGCCTTCGAAGCGGTACTTGTCGGGGTTGGCCTTCCAGTAGCCCAGCGCATCGCCGGTGATCGAGCCGGTGATCAATGGCGCCGGCCGGCCGGCTTCCGCGAAGGCTTCGGCAACGACACGGCTCTCGCTGCCTGTCGTCCACACCGCATCGATCGGCGCCGGGTTGGTGGCGATCGCCTGCAGCACCACGGTCTTGGTGACGTTGGCCGTCCAGTTGCCGTTGACGTTGCGCGAGATCTTCAGCTTCGGATTTTCGGCCAGCGCCTTGTCCGCGCCCTGGCGCTCCTGCACCACGATCGGGTGTCCCGCGATGCCTTCGACCAGAAGGATGCTGGCGCCGTCCGGCTGCGCCTTGCCGATCGCCGCCATCATGTCATAGCCCCAGCGCGCATAGTTGGAATCGACATTGATCGCGTTCGGGCTGGTCACCGAGCCGGCCGCCGTGATGAACGGAATGCCGGCCTTGGCGGCAGCGTCGATGGCGTCGTCAAGCGCCGTCGCCGAACCCGGGATCGAGGTGATGATCGAGCACTTCTTGTCAATGAAGGCGCGGATCTGGTTGATCTGCTGGCTGGCATCGTTGTTGGAATCAGACACTTCGAAGCTGGACACCATTCCGTCGGCAATCAGCCCGTCGACAAGACGCTTCAACTCCTTGGTCACCGTGACCCGCCACGGATTGCCCTGGTATGATTCCGAGTGGCACCATTTCCACGGCTTGGGCGGCGCGGTGAAATTGTCCCAGGCCGAGGGCAGCACCTTCTGGGGCGTGCCGTCATACTGCGCCTTGAGTTCGGTCGGCAGTCCACCCATGACGCCTTGCACATCCTGTGCAAAGGCGGTCGTTGCAAGCGAGGCAAGCGCCGTTGCGGCCAGCAGGCCGCGGATCATTCCTGTCATTCTTGTTCTCCTCCGTTCGGTTTGGTTCAGGCTCCTCCACCGGCAGTGCCGGACACCTGCGCCGGGGAACTCTCCCGAAACAGGCGATTGAGATCGGCAACGACCTGTCGGGCTTGATGCCGGGAGGTCATGCCGGAAAGGATGCGTTCGGAAGCCGCCTGCTGGAACGCCATGTAGCCGTCATGGCGCGGCCGCACCCATGCGCCCTCCAGCGTCGCGCGCGTATCCCGATAGAAGTCGCCGGTCGCTTCATTGACGGCTTGATCTTCCCAGGCCGCTGCATGGCCGGGCTGGCCCCCGGCGGCGGCATAGGGGCCGCGCTGAACACCGCCGCTCGCGACCCAATAGGCGAAGTCGATCGCGGCATCCCTGGCTTTGGAAAAGGCTGAAACCGCTATGCCGGTGCCGCCAAGCGCCGAACCGACCGGGCCGCCGGAACCGATGACCGGAACGTCGGCAAAGGCCAGCCGGTTCGCCCGAAAGCCATCCGTCGCATAGGACACATAGCCATAGATCAGTGGCGCGCAGACGAACCTGGAACTGGCCTCCGCCATACGTTCGGAGACGGCAATCGGGTCCATCTCGAAACACGCGGGATCGACCAGCGCTGTGATCTCGCGCATTGCCTCGAAGACTTGGCTACCGATCTCCACATCGATCAGATCGTCGGATGAATCGGTCGTGCAGGCATGCCCGAGATTGCCGGCAAGCGTGTAGAAAACCATCAACACGTGAGGCGGCCGCAACGGCAGCAGCACGCGGTCTTGACGGGCGAGATCGAGCACCTCGCTCCAGCGCGCCGGTGGCGCACTGATCGCATCCGGCCGCCATGCCTGGACTTGGGTTGCCGCATCGATCGGGAAAGCCCATTGCCGTCCTTGCCAGTTGTAGCTCGGATAGGACTGGCCGACGCTGCCCGCGGCAAGGGCCGTGCGTTCCGCCTCGCGTCCGGCGACATCCAGCGGCTCCAGGCAGCCTTCGGCCGTGATCTGGCCGACATGCGGATGGTCGATGACGATGAGATCATAGGCGCGCGCCAGTTCCTCGACCGGAAAGGATTCGAAGTCCTGAAGTGAGCGCTTGTCCCATTCGATCACGACGCCGGTCTTCTGCTGCCATAGCGACGAGCAGGCGACCATCGGATCGTAGCCACGCGGATGGCTCCAGGTCATGCCCTTGAGGATGGGCACGCTCACAGGCCGAACTCCGCGCGGATGGCGGCACTGTGCTCGCCGATGCGGGGCGCCGCCCGATCGACCTTGGCCCTTATGCCATCGACCCGGAGCGGCGAACTGGTGGTGAGGATCGAGACATCGTCCTCGCGCGTCACAGTCTGCAGCATGTCGAGGGACTGGAACCCTTCGCTCGCCAGCATCTCCGGCCAGGTCAGCACTTTGGCGCACCAGATGTCGGCCGGCTCGAGGATATCAAGCCACTCATCGATGGTCTTGGTCGCGATCCGCTGCGCGATGATCGCCTTGATGTCGTCGCGCGCGGTGAACCAGGATGCCGGCTTCTCGCGATAGGGTGCGAGTTCGCTGAGCGACAAGAGATCGGCCAGCTTGGGGATCGGCGTCATGGCGATGGCGAGATAGCCGTCCTTGGCCGGATAGACACCGTAAGGCGCCGACAGATAGGCATGCGCACTGCGGAAACTGGAGCGCCTGGGCAGCCGGCGGCCGTCATTGAGATGCGTGGTCAGCACCTCGAACTGGAAATCGACAAGCGCTTCCAGCAGGCTGGTTTCGATGTGGCTGCCCTGACCGGTGATACCGCGCCGCACCAGTGCGGCCAGAATGCCCTGCGCACAGGCCGCACCGGCCAGCATGTCGCCGATGGCGAGGCCGAATGGCACCGGCCCCTGGTCCTCGTCGCCGTTCAACCACATCACGCCGGAACGCGCCTGCGCCAGGAGATCCTGGCCCGGGCGTTTGACCCACGGGCCGTCCTCACCATAGCCGCTGATCGAGGCATAGACCAGGCGTGGATTGATCTTGCGGACCGCCTCGTAGTCCAGGCCAAGCCGTTCGATGACGCCCGGCCGGAAATTCTGGATCAGCACGTCGGCCTTGGCCAGAAGGCCGCGCAGCGCCTCGAGGTCGGCCTCGTTCTTGAGGTCGATGGCAAGACTTTCCTTGGCCCGGTTGATGGCATGGAAGATGGTGGAATCGCCGCCGATCTCGGTGTCGCTGAGATAGAGCCGGCGCGACAGGTCGCCGCCATCCGGGCGCTCGATCTTGATGACGCGCGCGCCGAGATCGAGCAGCCTGAGCGAGCAATAAGGCCCGGACAGGAACTGGCTCATGTCGACGACGACGAGACCGGCGAGCGGCAATTCGGCTGCTGCCGGCATCGTTATTTCTCCGTCTTGCCGACGAAGTCGGCCGGGTTGCGGTACTTCACCGTCTGCAGATGCTCGCAATAGAGAACCAGCTCGCCTTCGCCCTTGAACACCTCGTAGCTGGCGCGGATCAGCCCCATCTCCTGGTAGCGGGGCTTCTTGTCGAGATTGGAGCGGATCGAATAGATCGTGTCGCCAATGAAGACGGGTTTTATGAAGCGGAGCTTGTCATAGCCATAGGAAAAGGCGTTGACGCAGTTGGTGGCGACCAGTCCCAGGCCAGCCGCGAAGACGAAGGCGCCGGCGATCAGCCGCTTGCCGAAAATGCCTTCGCTCTCGGCAAACATCTGGTCCTGCACATAGGGGTGGATGTCGAGCACCAGCGTGTTGAACAAATGGCTGTCGCCTTCGGCCATGGTCCGTCGCAACGAGCGGATCTTCTGCCCGACCGGCCAATCCTCATAGAACCAGTTTTCGGCGTTCCATACCGGCAGCGCGGCATGATCCGCCGGCATGTTCTTGGGATGCGTCGAGGCGACACCGACGGTGGATGCGAAATCGTTCATGACCGAATCCGCCAGTCCTGCCGAAGAGACCGCGCAACCATTTGAACACGCATCAAGGCGCCTGAATGCAAGACGTCTCCTCCCGTCAATCTTCTTTTGTAAATAGTATTTTCACATATGGGGTTGCGTTGCAAGCGTGAACAGGCGAAATTTTGGCTGCTCCCGCGGGCCGAAGCGCAGGCGGGCAGGGAGGAAAATCATGCACAAGGATTGTCTGGTCTTTGTCGGCAGCCTGAACCGGGAGGCGCCGTATTTTCAGGGCGCTCGGGGCGTCGGCCTCAGCGTCTACAGCTTTGACGAGACGACGCTGGAAACCCGAAAGCTGGCTGAAGCCCATGACGTCGACAATCCAACCTTCCTCTCGGTGACGCCGGACGGTTCACACGTCTACGCCAATTCGGAAGTCTTCACCTGGCGCGAGGGAACTGTCTCCGCCTACAGCTTCGATCGTGCCTCGGGCGCGCTCACCTATCTGAACAAGCAGCCGTCGCTGGGCAGCATCACCGCCCATAACTCCATCACCCGCGACGGGACAAAACTGCTGGTCGCCAATTACGGCATGGGCGAGGGCGGTCCGGATCGCGCGGTGGCGGTCTATGGCTTAGAGGAGAGTGGTGCCTTGTCGGCCCCGCTGGCCAGCGTCTCGCATTCCGGCAGCGGCCCGAATGCGGCACGACAGGAACGCTCGCACGCCCACAGCATTACCGAAACCATTGCCGGCGGGACAGCCATCGTCGCCGATCTCGGAATCGACCGGCTGGTGTCCTACCGGATCGGGCACGCCGGCAATCTGGCCAAGCTAACCGAATCCGCTTTGCCATCCGGCGCCGGTCCACGCCACCTCGCACTGCATCCAAACGGACGTTTCGTCTTCGTTATGAACGAGCTGGATTCGACCATCGTGGCGATGGCGCTGGACGAAGCCTCGGGTAAGCTCACGCTCATCGACGCGAAGCCGGCGGTGCCGGCCGAGGCGCGCGACAGCAACCATTGCGCCGACATACAGATTTCCCCGGATGGCCGTTTTGTCTACGGCTCCAACCGTGGCCATGACAGCGTCGTCATCATGGCGGTCGACCAGCAGACAGGTTCGCTGAGCCTCGTCGGCTATATCTCTTGTGGTGGCGCGACGCCGCGCAATCTGGCGCTGACGCCGTCAGGCGGCCATCTGTTTTCCGCCAACCAGAACGCCGACCGCATCTCGATCTTCGCTCGCGACGCCGAGACCGGCATACTGACCGACACCGGACGCGCCATCGAGATCGGCACGCCGATGTGCGTCAAGATCGTGCGCTGAACACCCACAACTCGCATCGAGCCTCGGGCAAATCCGCCCGGAGCTCAAGCCTGTTGTATTGCGGAGAGCTTCCAGTTCGAGCCATTCTCACGCACGAATGTCCACAGCTCGGTCGTCTCTGTCAGATGGTCCTCGTCGCCCTCGACAATTTTGCCGGTGGCCCGTTCGCGCGTCACGTCACGAGACTCGTAGCGCAATGCGGCCGTGGCGTAGTCGCGGTCATCCTCACGCCAGCTTTCAGCGACGTCGGCCTGCAGCAAACTAATGTCCGTCACCTCGTTCCTGAGACCTTTCTGGGCATTGTCAGCCAGCTCTTCCGACAGATAGGAGACCATTTCGGGGGTAACAGCCCGCCGCAGAGCGGCATGGTCTTCGCGCCCGAATGCTTCCTGGACATCGGTCAACAGCTGCTGGAATGCGTCGAGGTCGGTCTGAGCCAGCGTGATCTCATCAGAACCGATGGCCGGAGAGCTTCCGCCCGAACCACCGCCAAAGCCGGGAATTGTGAAGGAGCCTGCAGTCTGCTGCCCAGCCGTTTCGCGGTTCTCAAATCTCGAAGCCTGGGCATTGCCGACACCGGCGAGCGCTGGCGCAGGACCACGCGCCGATTGCGAGCGGAAGAAGCGGATAGCCAGCATGATCGCGCCACCGATGAGCAGGGCCTGAAGCAGGAAACCGAACAGGCCGGCCAGGCCGCCGAAGCCTTGGCCGACGAGCAGGCCGATCAGGCCGCCGAGCAGCAGGCCCCGCATCATCGTTCCCCCGAAGCCGCTCATGAAGCCGGGCCTCTGCAGGCCGGCCTGTGGCTGCCGGGCCGCGTTGTTCACACCGGTGTTGGGCGTCATCGAACGCTCGACCGGAGCGGTCGGGGCCGGTGCGGTCCTGGTCGGCGGTGCCGATTGGAACGTGCGCATGCCACGACTGCCGAAACTGCCGCCGCGGCGCGCCTCGGCATGGTCTATCGCGACCATCGAAAACGCCAGGAACAGTCCTGCAAAGAGGGCTGCAAATCGGCTTGTACGGGAAGTCATCGGAGATGAACCTTTGTCTCTGCGGTTTCGGAAATTTTCAACCGTCGCCGGGTGCCGGCGTTATCCGGTCAATCGAACAACTCTTCGAAAAATGATTTCTTCCGCTTCGGATAGCGGTGGCCGTGCGAGCGGGAATAGTCGTCATCGCGGCCCTGGCCGTGTGGTGGCTGGGAGAATGCTGCCGGCTGTGGCTGCGGCGCGGGCGCCGCTTCCCTGCCGGAACGCTCGATGATCTTGTCGAGTTCTCCCCGATCAAGCCAGACGCCGCGGCACTGCGGACAGTAGTCGATTTCGATACCCTGGCGTTCGCTCATCACGAGCGCAACGCGGCAGGAGGGGCAAGTCATGCCAAGGAGAGA
>NZ_RZTB01000054.1:27500-40819 GCF_003997735.1 Mesorhizobium sp. M7A.F.Ca.MR.148.00.0.0
CGGTGCGCCTCGACGATTTGGTCGAACGCGAAGGTCCTATCGATGATCGGCTTTAGAGTCCCGGTCTCGAGTCCTGCGAGGATGAAAGCCTTGGCGGCCTCCAGCCTTACCGGGTTACCGGTGATCTCGTGCACGAGATAGCCGCGCAGCGTCAGCGTCTTGGCCAGCACGGCGAATAGCGGAAACGGTGTCGGCGCGTGGCTCAGTCCGCCATATTCGATGAGGATGCCGCCCTTCGACATGGCCGCCGTCAGCGGCTCGAAGATCGGGCCGCCGATCGGATCGAACACGACGCGCACGCCTCGCGGCCCGGCGATCTGGTTCAATCGCGCCGCCAGATCCTCCTCCGCCGAGGCCACGACTTCGGCCGCGCCGGCATCGAGCAGGGCCCGCATCTTCGCCGACGTCCGCGTCACCGCAATCGCGGTCGCGCCCACACTGTTGGCGATCTGGATCGCGGCAAGCCCGACACTGCTCGATGCCGCGGTGATCACCACGTGGTCTCCGCTGTGCAGCCCGGCGATATCGATCAGCGCGCCATAGGCGGTGAGGTATTGCATCCAGACCGCCGCTGCCGTTTGCCAGTCGAGCGACGGCGGGTGCTTGACGATAAGTTCCGCGGGATAAGTGGCAAGCTCGCCATAGGCCGGCCAGCGGATCATCGATTGCGGCGGGATGACACTGACGCCGTCGCCCGGCGCGAATTCCTTCACGCCGTCGCCTATAGCCTCGATGACACCCGCCGCTTCGAGACCAAGCCCCGAGGGCAGCTTCGGCGTCTCGATATAGGAACCCGCGCGCAGCAGCGCGTCGGCGCGGTTGAGGCCGAGCGCCTTGACGCGGATTTGAACTTCGCCCGGGCCCGGTCGGGGAAGCTCGGCATCCTCGATGCGCAGAACCTCAGGGCCGCCATGCTGGTGAAAGCGAACCACACGTGTCATTCGGGATACTCCAAATCAACTGGACCGAATGAGCTATGCAGCTAGGCTGCCCGGGGATAAATGGCTGCACGAGAAGGACAGTAGAAACCAGGAGTTTCGAATATGGATCGGCTCGAAAGCATGGCTGTGTTCGTCAAGGCCGTCGATCTCGGCTCGTTCGCGGCAGCAGCGGTCGCCCTGGACGTCTCGGGACCGATGGTTGGCAAGCATGTCCGGTCTCTCGAAGAACGACTTGGCGTTCGCCTGCTCAACCGGACCACACGCCGGCAGAACCTGACCGATTTCGGCCGCGCTTACTATGAACGCTGTCGGGTGGTGCTGGCCGAGGCCGACGCCGCAGATGCGCTCGCCGCCGACCAGTTTTCGGAGCCACGCGGAAAACTGCGCGTCACCATGCCGGCGCATTTCGGTCGCCACTGCGTGACGCCCGTGCTGCTGAAACTCGCCCGGCAATATCCGATGCTGGAACTCGATCTATCTCTCAGCGATCGCTTCGCCGATCTTGCCGAGGATGGCTACGATCTCGCCATTCGGACCGGTGCTCTGGGCGACAAGGCGGGGGTGATCGCACGCCGCGTCGCGCGCCAGGACATGGTCGTCTGCGCCGCACCTTCCTATCTTAGAATTCATGGCGAACCGCGACAGATCGAGGATCTCGCCGACCATCAGGCAATTGTCTACCGCCGGCTCGGCCAGATCATTCAGCCCTGGCTATTTGCGCGAGAGGGGCAACCGGTGCAGGAGATCATACCGACCGGCCGTCTGCGGCTCGACGATCTCGATGCCATCGCTGACGCGGCTGCCGACGGCATGGGCCTTGCCTGGTTGCCCTGGTGGCTGGTGCGCGAGCGCATTGAAGCCGGCGTTCTGCTGGCGCTGTTGCCGGATCAGCCGCGATATCTCTACGACTGCTACGCCCTTTGGCTGCAGACGCCGCATCTGCCGCTGAAGGTACGGCTGGCCGTCGATGCGCTGGCGGCTGCCTTGCCGAAGTCGATGGCCTAACCGCAGCGTCGCAGTCGCTCTCAGTTGAGATCGCGCGGATACTCCTTGACCTCGTTGCGGTCGACGATCAGCTCATCGCCATCATGGGCGGTGATGTGGGTCTCGATCCGCCAGACCTTTCGCAGCGCCCTTACCGTCGCCTTCACTGAAAGCCGCACCTGCCAGTCGCCGCGACCATAGGACTTGTCCCAGGTGCAGGTGCCGACCGCCGAGTTCGGATCGTCGGGGTGGATGATGAACCGGTCGACATGCCTCGCCGAGAGCACCATTCCCGTATGTGGATGCCGCACCGTGCCGCCATCATTGGCGACCTGATAGACGGTCTCGCCGGTGACCTGGTCCGTCGACACCGAACGCTGGAAGCCGTCGCCCTTGGCCAGCACCTCTTGCTCCATCGGCGCGGCGCTTTCCGGAGTCAGGAAAACCCCCAGTGTGTCGTCCAGCTTCTGCTGCGCGCGCACCGGCAGGATCAGCCGGCTGTCGCTGCAATGGATCGACAACGTCGCCTGCTCGGCCGTCGGGAAGACGATCGGCCAATGCGATGTCGCCAGCGCCAGCCGGATACGCTCGCCGACCTCGAAACGCTGCCCGCAGCAGCGCAGCTTGATGCGCACCGTTTCCGCCTGGCCAGGCACCATCGGCTCGATGTCCAGATCATCCTTGCGATGGCTCAGATTGAGAATACCGTAGCTGATACGCGAGGCGGCACCTTCAGGAAATACCTGCGACAGCGTGGCGGACAGAAGGGCGACGGGCTTGTCGGAGGAGAGCTTGACCTCGAATTCGGGGAAGCCAAGGATCTCGACCGCTTCGGTCAACGGCGCCGTCTCGAAGATCAGGGCATTGCCTTCTTCCATGCGCTGGTCGACCGGCAAGGTCGGCATCACGCCATAGCCGCACCAGGCGCCGGACGACAGGCCGGCCGTCTGTGGCGATGAAACCTCCAGGATCGCGTTTGCGCCCTTGGCTTCGCTCAGCACATGCGGCGCAAGGTTCAGCACCTTTTCGCCGACGCCGGGTCCCGGCCACGCCGGTTCCGCCACCCAGCGGCCGGGCCGCTCGTCATAGATCGCCGCCGGCCGTGCGGGATCCTGGATCCAGGCGCGCAGCATCGGCTCGTCGGCAATGCCGGTGTCGATGCCCTTGAGATATTGATCCCACCAGCGCAGGCACTCCTGCAGGAAGCCGATACGCGGGCCGGGCATGGCGAAGTGCGGATATTTGTGGCCCCAGGGTCCGATCAGGCCCTTGCGAGGACCGCTCAGCTTTTCCAGCATCCGGAAGATCGGATTGGGATAGCCGTCGGCCCAGCCGCCGACGGCATAGACCGGGATCCCGACATCGGCATAATCCTCGCAGATTGAACCGTGCTTGTAGAAATCGTCGCGGCGCTGGTGTTCGAACCAGTCCTGCATCCAGATGCCGTTGCCGTTCAGCCGTTGCTCCCAAAGCTCGCGCCAGCGGTCGCCGACAACAAGCGGATCCGGTGGCGTCATGGCGATGGCCCAGGCGGTGGTTCCCCACATCAGATTGTCGCACATCATGGCGCCGCCGAGATAATGCACGTCGTCATTATAGCGGTCGTCGGTCGAGCACAGCGAGACGACGGCTTTCAGCGCCGGCGGGCGGCGGGCGGCGACCTGCAGCCCGTTGAAGCCGCCCCAGCTGATGCCGATCATGCCGACACTACCCGAGCACCAGGATTGCCCAGCCAGCCATCCGATGACCGCCAGGCAGTCATCCTGCTCCTGCTTCAGATACTCACCCTTGCACAGCCCCTCGCTGTCGCCCGAGCCGCGCATGTCGACCCGCACGCCGGCATAGCCGTGACCGGCGAAATAGGGATGCGTCAGCGCATCGCGCTCCACCGTTCCGTCACGCTTGCGATATGGCAGATATTCGAGGATCGCCGGCACCGGATCGGCCTCCGCGTCTTCCGGCAACCAGATGCGTGCGGCCAGCTTGACGCCGTCCGGCATCGGAATCCACAAATTCTCGATCTCGCGGACTTTGCGCGGGAAATCGGTGACGACGCGGATATCTTGCATGGCGGCTCCTCTCAACGCCCCGGCCGACACTTGCGCCGGTGGCGATCCTTATGTGTTCAGCGGGAAATGGCAGGTCAGGCGGCTGTCGCCAACTGCGACCGGGACGGGGACATCCACCGCGCAGCGGCGCTGGGCCTGCGGACAGCGTGTGTGGAATTCGCAGCCTGAGGGGCGCGCCAGCAGGGAGGGAACGTCGGCCGGCAGCGTGATGCGCCGGTGCACCCGATCTGGGTCCGGCTCGGGATTGGCGGACAGAAGTGCCGCCGTATAGGGATGATGCGGCGCGCGGAAGATCGCTTCGGTTTCGCCCTGCTCGACGAAGCGTCCGAGATACATCACCGCCATGCGGTCGGCGATCTGGCGCACGACATGCAGATTGTGGGTGATGATCAGCATCGACAGGCCCATGCGGTCGCGCAGATCGTTGAGCAGGTTCAGCACCTCTCCCTGCACGGAGACGTCGAGGCCGGCGGTCGGTTCGTCGGCGACGACCAGCACCGGGTCCAGCGCGATCGCCCGCGCCACACCGACGCGGCGCGCCTGGCCGCCGGAAAGCTGGTGCGGGTAGCGGTCGGCGAAATCGCGCGGCAGTCCGACCAGCGCAAGAAGCCGTGTGACTTCGGCGTTGAGATCGCGATCCGACAGTCCGTGAATGACGAAAGGCTCCGAGAGCAGCGACCGCACGCTGAGCCGCGGCGACAACGATCCGACCGGATCCTGGAACATCATCGGCATGCGCCGCCGCACCGGTTTCATGGCGGTGTTGGACAGGCCTTGCAGTTCCTGTCCTTCAAACAGGATCGTGCCCGCTTTCACCGGCTGAAGACCGTTGAGCGTGCGCGCCAGCGTCGTCTTGCCCGAGCCGGATTCGCCGACCAGCGCGAAGGTGCTGCCTCGTTGAAGCGTGAAGCTGACACCGGACACCGCTTCGATCTCGGTGGCCCGCCCCGCGAGCCTGGCGGACAGGCCGCCAACCCGGAACGAGACTCGCAAATCGCTGACGCGGAGCAGGTCGTCGGAGCTCATGCGTTCATCGCTCCCAAGGGAATGTCCGCATGCCAGCAGTGGGCGATGTGAGACCCACCGAGGATTGCGCTGGGAGGCGTCGTCAGGCATTGGGCGTCGGCGCGATCGCAGCGCGGCTGGAAGACGCAGCCGCTTGGTCGGCGGCGCAGATCCGGCAAGGTCCCGGCGATGGTCGGCAGGCGGGCAACCCGCTGCGACAGCCGCGCGGGATCACAGGCCAAAAGCTTCTGCGTGTAGGGATGGCGCGCATCGTGGAAGATCTCGCGAGTCGTGCCGCTCTCCACCACCTCACCGGCATACATCACGATCATCTCGTCGCAGAGTTCGGCAATCACGCCCAGATGATGCGAGATGAACAGCACCGAGCAGCCGATGTCGCGCTGCAGATCCTTGAGCAGTTCGATAGTGGCCACCTCCAGCGTGGCATCGAGCGCAGTCGTCGGCTCGTCGGCGATCAGCAGCGCCGGTTCCATCATCAGCGCCATGGCGATGGCGATCCGCTGCTTCATGCCGCCGGAGAACTCGTGCGGAAACTGCGTTAGCCGGCTTTCCGGATCGGGAATGCGGACCTTGCGCAGCATGGCGACCGAGCGCGCATCCTTGTCCCGCTTAGACAGGTTCGAGCGATACTGGATGTCGCGCATCTGGCGCCCCACCGACAGCACCGGGTTGAGCGCACCCATCGGGTCCTGGAAAACGGTGGCGATCCTGAGACCGCGCAAGCCGCGCATCGCGGTGGGGTCGAGCCGGGCAAGGTCTTTGTCGCCCTCGAAGATGATCTCGCCCGATGTGATTTCACCATTGTCGGCGAGCAGGCCGAGAATGGCGTTGATGAGCGTCGATTTCCCGCAGCCGGATTCGCCGACCACGCCGACGCTGCGGTTGGCCGGCACGGAAAAGCTCACCTGCTTCAGCGCCTCCAGTGGCCCACTCTCGGTGTGGAAGGCGACGCTCAGATTCTTGACCTCGAGAACCGTCATGAGCGCCCCTTCAGCCGGGGATCGAAGAGGTCGCGCAGCGTCTCGCCGAAGAAGGTGAAACCGAGTGTCGTCAGCACGATCGGCAGGCCGCCGGCAATCACGATCCAGTAGGAATCGCGAATGTTGGCGAAGCCGTCATTGAGGATCGCGCCCCAGCTCGGCGTCGGCGGCCGCACGCCGAGCCCGAGAAAGCTCATGCCGGCCTCGATCGCCACCACCACGGGAATGTCCATCGATATCAAGATCAGGATCGGGCCGATGATGTTGGGCAGGATGTGGACGCGCAGGATGCGGCCCGCACTGGCGCCAATCGAGCGCGCCGCCATGACATGTTCGGCTGATTTGAGCACCAGCGTCTGGGTTCTGATGATGCGGGCATAACCCGGCACATTGACCAGCATCACCACCAGCACCACCGCGTAGAGCGAGGGGCCGAACAGGGTGACCAGCGTCAGCGCCAGCATGACGGTGGGAAAGCTCTTCACGGCGTCGAAGATCAGCAGCAGCACATTGTCGAGCCAGCGCGGCCCATAGCCTGCGATCAGCCCCAGAACCACGCCGACAACCAGCGACACCGCTGTCGCGCCCAGCGCGATCAAAAGCGCGACGCGCCCGCCATAGAGCACCCGGGTGAGAAGATCGCGGCCGAGATGGTCGGTGCCGAGCAGGTGCAGGAGGCTCGGCGAAGCGAAGCGTTCGGCCGGCGATATCTTGCTCGGCGCATAGCTGGTCAGGCCGTTGGCGAACACCGCCGACAGCACCACCACCGTCACCAGCGTCAGGCCGATGGCGCCCAGCGGTTCGCGCATGATGCGGCGCACGGTGCGCCACATCATGCCGAGACGGAAGCTGCGGGACGGCAGCTCAGTTGAAACTTGATCTGACACGGGGATCCAATAGGCCGACCAGAATGTCGGCCGCTACGTTGACGAGGACGAAGAAGACCGTGGTGACCAGCACGGCTCCGGAGACGATGGGGTAGTTGCGCACCGAGATCGCCTCATAGACCAGCTTGCCGATGCCGGGACGGGCGAAGACAATTTCGGCGAAAACGGAAGACGACAGCATGTGGCCGATGCCGACGCCGAGCAAGGTGATCGTCGGCAGCACGGCGATACGCAGCGCGTAGGTGTAGACGATCCGGTGCTCGGTCAGGCCGAAGGCGCGCGCCGTGCGGATATGGCTGGCCTCCAGCGTCTCCAGCATCGAGGCGCGCACCATGCGCGAGATATAGCCGATCCAGCCAAGGCCGACCGCCAGAGACGGCAGGATGAGGTGCTGAAGCCGGCTGGCGAGGTCGCCCGGTTCGCCGGCGCCGATCGCCGGAAGCCATTGCAGGGCGACCGCAAACACCAGCAGCGAATAGATGGCGACGACGAAGGATGGCACGGCGATCATCGCCACCGACAGGACCCCGATCACCTGGTCGACAAAGCCGCCGCGCCGCACCGCTGCGATGCAGCCAAGCGGGATGCCCAGCGCCACCGACCACGTGATGCCGCCGACCACCAGCGCCAGTGTGAACGGAAGCTGCTCCATCACCACGTCCAGGACCGGCCGGTTCGACAGAACCTCGGTGCCGAGATCGCCATGCAAGGCAGAGCGGTAGAAGTTCACGAATTGCCGCCAGACAGGTTGATCCAAGCCCATACGCTCGCGCAGCGCCTCCTTCATCTCCGGCGTCGCGCGTGGCCCCAGCGCGACGGAGGCCGGGTCGCCGGGAATGAGGTAGACCATGGCGAACATCATCATCATGGCGACGCTGATGATGATGGCGCCAAGCCACAGACGCTTGAGGGCGTAGCGGATCATTTTCGGTACCTGTCGGACGGTCTTTGGCGGGAACGAGCCCCGCCCGCCGATGTCATGCCGGTTTGAAGTCGGTGAACACGGGTTCGCCGTTCGGCTTCAGGCCGGCCACAAGCGTGTCTCGATTCATGATGCCGGTGACCTCATGCGTCAGGAAAATGTAGTTGCCGTTCTCCTCCATCAGGTCCTGAAGCTTCTTGTAGATGACATCGCGCTTTGCCGGGTCGAGCTCGACCATGCCCTCGGCGTTGAGCTTGTCGAATTCCTCGCTGGAAAAACGCTCCCAGTTCCAGACGCCGATCTGGTCGCGCGTGAACCAGGCGGTGGCCCAGCTCGGGTCCGGCTGCATGGAGAAGCGGCTGATGATCATCTGCAGCTTCTTGTAGTAGTCGCCTTCCTTGGCGCCAAGCGTCCAGAAGGTGCCGCTGTCGTTCTGCTTGATCTCCACAGTGAGACCGACATCCTGCAGGTTCGACTGCACGACCTGCGCCGCGGTCAGCCGCTCGGTCTTGTTGAGGATGTCGAGCGTGATCGTGGTGCCGGCCAGCCCCTCCTTGGCGATCATGTCGCGGGCGCGGTCCGGATCGAAATCGAAGAGGTTCTTCTCGCGATGGCCAGGCAGGCCGGGCGCGATGATGCCGGTGGCCGTGGCGGCCGCACCGAAATAGGCAGCGTCGACCACCGCCTTGCGATCCACCGCGTACTGAACCGCGCGGCGCATGTTCGGATTGTCGAAAGGGGCGACATCCTGGTTCATGCCGAGCCAGACAAAGGCCAGCGAAGGCTTCTCGACGACGGTCGTCTTTGGCGGCGGTGTCTGCTTCAGCCGCGAGATCGAGGAGACCGCGGTCCAGGTGTAGTCGAGGTCGCCGGCCTCATAGCCAAGTTCGGCGGTCTTCTCATCCTCGATCGGATGGATGTGGATTTCCGCGAAGGCGCCCTGCTCGTACTTCCAGTCGGGATTGCGGACCAGCACCGTGCGCTGCTTGGGCAGCCATTCCTTCAGGATGTAGGGGCCCGACTGGGCCACCGGCTTGACGCCCATCTTGCCACCGAGTTCGGTGATGGCGCGCTTCGACAGGATGGTGCCGGACGGCGTCGGCAAGGTCGACGTCCACAGCGGCGCGAAGGCCTGCTTCAGGTGGATCAGCCCCGACAGCTTGTCCTTTACTTCGACCTCCTTGAGCGTCGCCCAGTCGCCGGAGTAGGGGCTCTTGTTGGCGGGATCGGCGATGCGTTCGATCGAAAACTTGACGTCTTCCGCCGTCATCTGGCCGTAGCCATCGGTGAAGCCGATATTGTCGCGCAGCTGGAAGGAGACGGTCAGCGGATCGAGCTGCTTGATCGTTTCCGCCGCCATCGGCCGCCAGCCCCAGCTATCGCCCGGCGTGGTGACGACGAGGCCTGCGAAGATGACGCTGGTGATGTCGCCTTCGGGGGCCGCCAGCCGGAAACAAGGGTCGAGCGTCTGGATGTCGGCGTAGGAGCGCACCTTCAGGATCGGACCGTCGCTCGACCAGGAAATTTTTGGATTGACCATTGAGGCGAGGCCGAAAGCGCCGGCTCCTGCGAGCAGGCTACGGCGCGAAACCTTGGTGTCGGCTAGAATGGACATGCTCTACCCCTCTGCTGTTTTCGTTGTCTTGTTTCCGGCCGTTGGCCTTTCTCCAAGCCGGGCCGAATGTGTCTGTCAGCTAAAACTGCTAATAATAGACATCTATGTCTAGCGAAAATTTTGCCGGCATGTCCGAATCTTGGAGACGGACGATCTTGCGGGAAATCTCGATATCCGATCGGACCCCGCCGCTACGTCGGCATGGGCAAGCGGCTAAGCGCGAAATGTGATCGCGCACACGGTGCGGCCTGGCCCGCTATTCGGTGGGGCCTGGATCAAGAGCTGGAGCGGAGACGCGCTCTCCGCTACCTTCACTTCCAGATTTCGGCCGCCAGGCGCACGAAATTGCCGCCCAGGACGTTGCGCACGGTCTGCTCGGACTGGCCGCGGCGCAGAAGCACATCGGTCAGTTCGCGCATCTGGCCGGGAGCCGCGTAGGTCGTCGCCCCTTCCGGATATTCGCTCTTGGGCCAGAATTGCGGATTGTCGGAAATGATACGGTCGATGCCTTTGACGTCGACGGGGAAGGCGTAGTCCAGCCCGATGCCGACATGATTTGGGCCAGCCATGTCAACGAGATATTCGATGTGGTCAGCCAGCCTGTCCGAGTCCGTGCGTCCCTCTCCCAGGAAACGATTGAGCCCTACGATCGCGACGATGCCGCCGGTGCGCGTGCAGGCCTTGATCTGCTCGTCGGTGATGTTGCGGCCATGGCCGCACAGGGCCTTGGCGTTGGAGTGCGAGAAAATAACAGGGCGGTTGGAGTACTCCATCACCTCCATCGAGGTGCGATAGCCGGTGTGGGTGACGTCGACGAACATGCCGAGTCGGTTCATCTCGTCGACGACCTGGCGGCCGAACGCCGTCAGGCTGGTCTCGACATCGTGGCAACCGCCGCCGGCGAGGTTGTTCCTGTTATAGGCGAACAGGATCTGGCGCACGCCCAGATGGTGATAGAACTCCACCATCTCGATGCGGCCGTCGAGTGCGTTCATGCCCTCGATGTCGAAGGTGATCGCCAGTTTGTCCTCGAGCTTGGCCTTGCGGATTTCCGCGACCGAGGAGACCAGCGTGTAGTGCTCGGGATTGGCAAGGATCCAGTGGCGGAAATTTGCGAGCGTCCGCACTGTCTGCTCCCAGGGCAACAGGTCGAAGCCGACATCGATTGACAGATAGTCGATGCCGGCGTCGCGCCAGATCTGCAGATTGTTCAGGTCCGCAGCCGGATCCGGCATGAAGCCGGAATGCGCGTCCCATATGATTTCACTGTCGAAAATGGCCTTGGCGGCAGTCGAAACGCTCACTTTTTTCCTCGCTCTCTCGGCAACACCAACAACGGAAGGCCAGATCAAGCGGCGTTCCGGACGTGTGATCCAGATGCAGTGCGCATCAAGTATCAGGCCACAGACACATGTGTCTAGACAGCTCCGAACGGGCCTGTATGGTCGCCGTCGCTGCATGTCGCTCCGACCGGACCATCGGCAAAAGGGAGAACAAAGATGAGCTCAAACGGAAGCCATGGCGGGAGCGATAGCAGGCATATCGCCGTGATCGGCGGCGGCATTATCGGCTGCAGCGCGGCTTTCCATTTGCTGCGGTCCGGCGTGCGCCGGGTGACGGTCATCGATGCCGGCCAGCCGGGTGCCGCAACCACAAGCGCTGGTGCTGGCTTCGTCTCCCATTGGTCCGCCGGCATGATCCCGCTTGGCGAAGAGGGCCTTCAGCTGCAGCAATATGGCCTCGATTTCTATCGCAGGCTGCACGAGGTCGGCGTCGAGATCGGTTATCGGCCGAACGGCACCTTGATCATGGCGCTGACCGAGGACGGGCGAGAACGCTTCGTCCGACCGGTGCTGGACTCACCCTATGCCCCACCGGAAATGCAGGATTTGAACGCCGCGCAGATTGGCCAGAAGATGCAGGGCCTCATCGATC
Organism: Mesorhizobium sp. M7A.F.Ca.MR.148.00.0.0; assembly: GCF_003997735.1. NCBI lineage: Bacteria > Pseudomonadati > Pseudomonadota > Alphaproteobacteria > Hyphomicrobiales > Phyllobacteriaceae > Mesorhizobium > Mesorhizobium sp. M7A.F.Ca.MR.148.00.0.0. The sequence goes on from NZ_RZTB01000054.1 coordinate 38,860, forward strand.
CGGCGCGGGTCCATTCGGCGGCCTACAATCCGCATGGCATCCAGCTCGACACCAAGCTGGCAATGGGTGTGCTGACCGGCCAGATCAGCGAGTTGGGCGGCGTTTTTCGCAGCGGCACACGCGTGACGGCCGTCCATGATGCAGGCGATCGGGTGACCATCGAGACCGATCAGGGCAGCCTTGAGGCTGACGGCGTGATCGTTGCCGCCGGCGCATGGAACAACCAGGTCATATCGGGCCTCGGCTGGAAGTTGCCGCTGCTGCGCGTCGTCGCGACGCGCATCGTCACCGACGATCGCGGGCTGCCGTCGACCATTCCCACCGTCCAGTGCCGCGAATTGCGGCTGTGGCTGCGCGAAACATTCGGCGCCGTCATGTGGGGAACCGGCCGGCATTACAAACCTCTCTACAAGACCGACGACAACGAGATCGAACCTGGCCAGCCGCACAATATCGAGCTGATGCGGGAGACCTCCGAGCAGGAGCTTGCCGAGTTGCAGACTGTGTTCCCGCCGCTGCGCGGTTCGACGATCGCGAGCTGGGCGCAAGGCGTGCCGTGCTACACGCCCGACAACGGCCTTGTCGTCGGCAAGGTGCCCGGCAGCGACAATGTCGTGGTTGTCGGCGGCGATAATGAGAGCGGCGTCACCCATGGACCGGGCCTCGGCCGGCTATCCTGCGAACTGGTCCTCGGGCACATCCCGTTCGTTTCCGCCGAGCGGTTCCGTGTCGATCGCTACGCCTCCGATGCCTTCAAGTCGGAGGCCGAGATCGAGGCCTCCATGCCGGCCTGGGGCGCGCGTCATGAAGCGTCGCGGTTTGGTCGCGAGGCCTGATCTGTTAGCTGTCGCCGACGCTGGCCAGCAGCGCCTGCGCCACCGCCCTGACCACCGGGCCGGCATTCTTCCTCATGACGATGTGGAAGGAGCCGGCGTGGCGACGCGAGGTTTTCGTCAGCCGGACGAGCTGGCCGCGACGCAGATGCTCATCGGCGAATCCCGCCCAGGCGAGTGCCGCGCCGCGCCCGGCGATGGTTTCGTGGATCATCGACATGTAGCTGGTGAACCGAGGCCCATCGAGCTTCCGCTCGGTTCCGATCCATGACTGCCAACTGTCGATCGCGCCGGGCGGCGTCACCTGGTGCAGCAGCGGCACCGCCAGGAAACCCTCGGGGTCCTCCGAGGCGAGCGCCGGGTAACGCGCCAGGAACGCCGGTGCGCAAACCGGGAACCATTCGCCGTCGAGCAGTTTGTCGGCCACGAATTCGGGCCATTGCCCGGCTTCGCCGAAACGGATCGACAGCGCCACTTCGGGCTGGTCGAAATCCCTGTAATCGGTGGATGTCTGCAAAAGCACCCGGTCGCCGGCCACCCGCGATGTGATGAGGTCGAAGCGCGGCATCAGCCATGCCTGCGCGAAATCGTGGCTGCAGCCGACCACGAATGTATCGCTGTCGTGCGCGGTCAAATCCTCGACCGCTTGCCTGATGGTGCCGAGACCCTCGCGGATCGCTTCGGCCAGCGTGTTGCCGGCCCCGGTGACGGCGACGCGGTTGCCTTTGCGCGTGAACAGCTCGACCGACAACTGGCGCTCGAGATTGGCGACATGCCGGCTGACCGCCGATTGTGCGATGTTGAGCTCCTGCGCGGCCAGCGTCAGCCCGCCATGCCTGGCGGCAGCCTCGAAGACGACCATGGCGTTCAGCAGGGGAAGCGATGTCTTGAGGGTTTTCACGATCCGAACCTACATTCATGCCTTTTCGATATGAAGGTCTATCATTTCTGTATTTGCCGCAAGCCTTTCCGCATCGCACACTCTATCGAAAAATCATCCTAACGCCAGCGAGCAGAAAGGTGTTTGCCGTGCAGGCCTACACATCGAACGGCCAGCCTATCGACAGAAGCGAGACCGTCAGGCTGATCGACCGGCAACGTCCGGACTGGTCGCTGGAACAGGCCTT